>VGHK01000024.1 GCA_016868305.1 Betaproteobacteria bacterium
TCCTCTAGGGCAAGGCTAGTTTCGAGATCTCCAATGCCAGTTCGGTCATGGAAGACAAATCCATCACCGTTAGAGGAAAAGACAAAAGGTATGTCGAGGGTCTTGGCGTACTCCAGTGCCTGCTGAATACCGTCACCGACGGAATGTTTGTTGTCCTTGGCCTCGATAACAGCAAGGGGAATGTTGGGTTTGTAGTACAGGACGTAATCGGCTCGGCTAGCCTTCCCGCGAGTCACCAATTTGCCCCGAACGATGATGCGCCCCTTTGTGAAGCTCACTTCTTCGCGAATCTGAAGCATCTCGTCCCACCCCGCATTTCGAAGAGATGGCGTGATGAACTTTGTACAGATGTCACGTTCGCTTAGCCCTGCTTTATCAATCGCGGGCATATAAATCCTCCCAACCAAAGCCTAAACCTAATAGTAACTAAGGGCCCAGCCGGGGTTGCGCCACCTTAAGCGTAAGCAAAACGCAGGGGGGTCTGGGGGGACAGCGGATTGATGAAACATGACACCGGGAGACCGTTGCGCTCGGTCCCAAATGGACCCGAGCGGGCCCCGCCAAGTGATCTCCGTTTGGGTATATTTTTAGGTGGTTTTTATTGCAGGTCTATTCGGAAGCTTTGTCAGAACGTGATATCTGGCGGAGACGGTGGGATTCGAACCCACGATCCGCTTTTGGCGGATACTCCCTTAGCAGGGGAGCACCTTCGGCCTCTCGGTCACGTCTCCGTTCTATTTATTCTACCCTACGACTTGCTGCTCTCTTCGGTGCGCGCTCAGCACCCGTAACGTTTACCCCGCCAGCAGGGGCATAAGGTCTTTGCGAATGTCCCGCGCGCCTTGCTGGGGGGCATAGCGCTCCACCACGTTGCCCTCGCGGTTGATCAGAAACTTGGTGAAATTCCACTTAATGGCTTCTGTACCCAAAATACCCGGGGCGGCACTTTTGAGATGCTGATAAAGCGGGTGCGCATGGGGCCCATTGACATCGGTCTTGGCAAAAAGCGGAAACGTGACGCTAAATCGGCTGTCGCAGAACTGGGCAATCTCGTCTGCAGACCCGGGCTCTTGGCCTCCAAACTGGTTGCAGGGAAAGGCCAAGACCTCGAACCCAGCGTCTTTTACTTCTTCGTAGAGTGCCTGCAGCTCTTTGTACTGGGGGGTAAAGCCACAGGCACTGGCCACATTCACCACCAAGAGCACCTTGCCTGCATAGTCGCGAAGGTTCTCGGTCTGGCCGTTGAGTCGCGTTAAGGCAATATCGGGTAACGCCATATTCTTACGCCCTCACAGTAGAGCAAACCACAAACATTAGGCCGCAAGCCGCCCCGACTGATAGTCGGCAATGGCCTGCTCGATTTCTTGTCGCGTATTCATGACGAAGGGGCCATACTGCACCACGGGCTCGTTCAGTGGTCGTGCCGCCAATACCAAGAACCGTGCGCCTGCCGCCTGCGCGCGCACTTCGAGTGCCTCGCCGGGCCCAAGTACGCCGCCCATTTTGATACTCAGCGACCCGCCGGGCAGATCGACCGCACCTTTAAAGACGTAGACAAAGCACGCATGGCCTTCTGGCAGCCTCTGAGTAAACACACCACCCGCAGGAAGGGTGACATCGAGGAAGAGGGGCTGGGTGCTAATGCCGTGAATTGGACCTGTGGTTGGCCCCGCCGTTTGCCTCGTCGCGGACGCCTGCCCTAGGCCCTGCGCATCATTAGGCGCAAAAAACTGGCCTGCAATTACCTTAACCCGTATACCGTTTACCAATGACACGACCGGAATCTCTGCACTGGGAATGTCACGATAGCTCGCAGGCTTCATTTTCTCGGCCGCAGGCAGGTTGATCCAGAGCTGAAACCCCCGCATCGCGCCGCGTTCCTGCTGAGGCATTTCGGAGTGAATGATGCCGCGGCCGGCGGTCATCCACTGCACATCGCCGCTGCGCAGATGGCCCTTATTGCCCAGATGGTCTTCGTGCAGCATGTGGCCTTCGAGCATGTAGGTAACCGTCTCAAAGCCACGATGGGGATGAGGAGGAAAGCCCGCAATATAGTCGTCTGGGTTTTCGGTGGAGAACTCATCGAGCATGAGAAATGGGTCTACCCGCATCTGGTGGGCGCCCAGGCTGCGGTGCAGCCGCACCCCAGCGCCATCAGAGGTCTGCTGCGCGGGAATTGTCTGAACCAGTGCCCGGGCGGTCATGACAGTCCAAACGCCTTATGCAGAGCTCGAACGGCGAGCTCCATGTACTTGTCAGCGATAACCACCGAGATCTTAATCTCGCTGGTAGAGATCATCTGAATATTAATGCCCTCGGCCGCAAGCGTTTCGAACATCTGGCTTGCGATGCCGACATGGGATCGCATACCAATGCCAACCACCGACACCTTACAGATCTGGTTATCACCAGAGATTTCGCGGGCGTTGATCTCGGGCTGCACCTTGGCCTGAAGGACATCGAGGGCCTTCTGAAGCTCATTGCGGTGCACTGTGAAAGAGAAATCGGTCATGCCATCGTGGCTGGCGTTTTGAATAATCATGTCCACATCGACATTGGCCTGGGCCACGGGCCCCAGAATGCGATAGGCCACGCCGGGCTTGTCGGGAACGCCTGCGATCGTAATCTTGGCCTCGTCACGGTTAAAGGCAATACCCGAAATAACGGCCTGCTCCATGGTGTCGTCTTCCTCGTATGTGATCAGGGTGCCCGACTGGGCCTCTTCTTGTAAATCGATATCAGGGTCGGTAAGGCTCGAGAGAACGCGGGTTTTTACTTTGTACTTTCCTGCAAACTCCACCGAACGAATCTGCAGCACCTTAGAGCCCAGGCTTGCCATCTCAAGCATTTCCTCAAAGGTGATCTTCGCGAGCCTGCGGGCGTCGGGCTCGATGCGCGGGTCGGTGGTGTAGACGCCATCAACATCGGTGTAGATGAGGCATTCCTCTGCCTTGAGCGCCGCCGCCACGGCCACAGCGGAGGTGTCAGAGCCACCACGGCCCAGTGTGGTGATCGATCCCGCGCCGTCGATTCCCTGAAACCCAGTGATGATCACCACATAGCCGTTGCCCAGGTCTTCCCTCACCCGGGCATCATCAATCGACTCGATACGGGCCTTGGTGTAGGCAGAGTTAGTGCGCACAGGCACCTGCCAGCCGGTATAGCTGCGGGCCTTGACCCCTTGTTTCTGTAGCGCCAGCGCCAGTAGCCCCACAGAGACTTGTTCGCCGGTGGCGGCGATCTGGTCAAGTTCGCGAGGGTCTGGGTTGTCGGTGATTTCTCTGGCAAGACCCAGAAGCCGATTGGTCTCGCCGCTCATGGCAGAGGGCACGACGACCATCTGGTGGCCTGCCCGGTGCCACTTGGCGACACGCCGAGCGACATTCTGAATACGCTCGGTGGACCCCATACTGGTGCCACCGTATTTATGAACAATGAGAGACATGAGAGAAACCTGCGCGCGGCAGATTGGTTAGCGAAAGGTTAACGAGGCCAATGGGCTGAATGTGAATGGTCGAGATGCAAAAATCCCGCGCGTAACCATACCCGAAATCCGCCGGATTCTCCAGCCACAGCGGCTGCGACGGTAAGCTGGGCCCGGCTTTCAGGGCCCGCGCTGCGAAGCTGCCGGCAGAACTCTTCAAGGCGTCTTGCCGGTGGCATTGGAAGGCCTTTTTCCGCAATCCATGCCCGCAAGGTTCTCGCCATACGGGTAGCCGGCATGCTACAGAGTGCCGAGAGGCTAAGCCTGTCTATGCCATCTGCATGGGGTGCCTTGCAGAGCTGCAGGTCTTTGCGGGTGACCGACTCCAAGACCGCCCGTGCCTCTTGTAGATGCGCCACAGACCGGGCCATGGCACTGACTGCCCCAGGACGCATGGATCGCAACACAGGCATGACCTCCCGTCGCAGCCGGTTGCGATCGAAATACATAGCCTCGTTGCTAGGGTCGTCGATCCAGTGCAGGCCATGCTTTCGTGCATATGCCTGCAGCGCCTTTTTGTCGCAGCCAAGAAGAGGGCGCCAGAGCAGGCCCCATGGGCTTGGGGTAAGGGTCTGCATAGCAGTGAGCCCTTCGAGTCCTGCGCCGCGCATCCACTGCAGCAGCATTGTTTCAACCAGGTCGTCTTGATGATGGGCCAGGGCGATACCCCGCGCCTTGTTGTGGCGGCACTGCATCCCAAGTGCTGCTCGCCGTGCCTGTCGGGCGGCGGCCTCTATGCCAAGGGCCGATTTCTGTTCAGCCGAAATGACGGGCCTGCGCACGGCAAGCGCGATTTTATGAAGGGCGCAGAATGATCGGCAGTGCTGCTCCATGGCATGGGCTGCCGGCTGCAGCCGATGATTCACATGGGCCGCCTGAACCGAAAAATGTTGCCAGGCCTGACCGCCCGCTATCTGCCGAGCCAGGGCATGCAAGAGTACGGTGGAATCAAGGCCTCCTGAATAGCCAACCAGAATAGGCCCAGGGGGCATCTCTGGCGGAGGGTGGGCTAAGGCCCGAATAACAGGGTCGCGCTGCGCTGACGCTTCAGGCGGCTTCTTTGAACTTGCCATAGGCCCGAATGCGCGCCTGTCGCCGCGCGATTAAGGCGTCTGTCTCTAGCCCTGCGACGAGCTTGAGCCCCTCTTCAATTGCTTTTTTAAGCTGCGCGGCGGCTTGGTCGGGGGCCCGGTGCGCGCCGCCGAGAGGCTCGGGTACAACACGGTCGATAAGCCCCAGCGTCTTGAGCCTCTGCGCCGTGATACCGAGGGCCTCGGCGGCCTCGGGCGCCCGCTCGGCGCTTTTCCAGAGAATGGAGGCACAGCCCTCGGGAGAGATAACCGAGTAGGTGGCATATTGCAGCATCACCATGTGGTCGCCCACCGCGATGGCGAGCGCGCCCCCAGAGCCTCCTTCGCCAATTACCGCAGCGATAAGGGGAACCTCAAGACCGGCCATGACAAAAAGGTTGCGGCCGATGGCCTCGGACTGGCCGCGTTCCTCAGCACCGATGCCGGGATAGGCGCCTGGGGTGTCAATAAGCGTGATAACCGGCAGGCCAAACCGCTCGGCCAGGAGCATCAGCCGCTCTGCCTTGCGATAGCCCTCGGGCCTTGGCATGCCAAAGTTTCGAAAAGTACGTTCTTTAAGGTCGCGGCCCTTTTGGTGGCCAATCACCATAACCGACTGCCCATTGAAACGCGCAAGGCCGCCCACAATGGCGGGGTCATCGGCGAAACTTCGGTCGCCGTGAAGCTCATAAAAATCTGTGAACACAGCCCCGATATAGTCGAGGGTGTAAGGGCGCTGCGGGTGACGGGCAACCTGGGCGATCTGCCAGGGGGTGAGCTTTGCGTAGATCTCTTTGAGCTGCAGGTCGGCCTTCTCGCGCAACTGGGTAATCTCTTCAGAGATATCCACGGCCGAGTCGTTCTGCACAAACCGAAGCTCTTCGATCTTGGCCTCGAGTTCGGCCACAGACTGTTCAAAGTCCAGGAAGGTCTGTTTCATCAAGAAGGTATTGTCCTCTATTTTGAGGATTGGCAGGCGCGGGTGGCTGAGCTAGGCCCTGCGCCAGGTCGTTCCACCCGGACCATCCTCAAGAACAATGCCCTTGGCCAGCAGCGCCGCCCGAATGGCATCGGCCTGGGCAAAGTCTTTATCTTTTTTCGCCGCAGCCCTGCGGGCGATTTCCGCCTCGATTGCCGCATGGGAGGCTTCGGCGCTGTCTTGTCCCTGACCGCCTGCCTGCCGGGCCTCTGCGGGAGCCCTCTGCAGCAGCCCCAGAATTCCTCCTAGTTGCCGCAGCAGCTGCCCGCGCGCCCGGTTCTGCTGGGCCTCGCTGGGATCTTCGCGGTTTTTGAGTATCTCGGCGGCCAGGCCAAACAGACAGGCAATGGCCTCGGGGGTATTGAAGTCGTCTTCCATGGCCTGGGCAAATGCCTGTACCAGTGCATTGTCGCTGCGCAGGGCCTGCATGCCCTGGCGGGTGGTATCTGTTGATGAATCGGCAGCCGCTGTTAGTCCGCTGGCCTCCAGTGCGGTGTAGAGCCGCAGCAGGCCTGACCGCGACTCTTGCAGGGCGGCATCCGAATAGTTGAGCGGGCTGCGGTAGTGGGCGCGCAGAATAAAGAACCGCACCACCTCTGGGTCAAATGCCGCCAGCACTTCGCGAATCGTGAAAAAGTTACCCAGAGATTTCGACATCTTTTCATCGTCGATACGCACAAAGCCGTTGTGCATCCAGATATTGACAAAGGGCTTACCGGTCTCTGCACGATAGGCGCCCTCCGACTGGGCGATTTCATTTTCGTGGTGGGGAAACTGCAGGTCTGCACCGCCCCCATGGATATCGAAATGCGGTCCTAACAGGCTGCAGCTCATCGCCGAGCATTCGATATGCCAGCCTGGCCGACCCTTGCCATAGCGGGAGGGCCAGACGGCATCGGCGGGCTCCTCGGGCTTGGCCTGTTTCCATAAGACAAAGTCGAGGGGGTCGCGTTTCTGGTCTTCTATGGCTACCCGTTCGCCTGCCCGCAGGTCGTCAAGAGACTTTCCAGAGAGCTGGCCATAGCCGGCAAAGGCCCGCACCGAGAAGTTCATATCGCCCGGCTCGCCGTCGCTGCGCACCGCCTGGTAGGCGTAGCCATTGGTGGTGAGCCTGTCGATAAGAGAGAGCATCTGCGGCACGTAGTCGGTGGCGCGAGGCTCATGGTCAGGCGGTTCGACACCCAGTGCCGCGGCATCTTGGTTCATGGCCGCGATGAACCTGGCGGTAAGGGCGGCGATGGGCTCGTTGTTTTCCACGGCGCGCTTGATAATCTTGTCTTCGATATCGGTGATATTGCGCACGTAGGTTACCCGCAGCCCCAGGCAACGAAGCCACCGACGCACCATGTCAAATGCCACCAGCACGCGGGCGTGGCCAACATGGCAGTAGTCGTACACCGTCATGCCACAGACATACATGCGGACATGGCCCGGTTCAATAGGTGCCAGCGTGTCCTTGGTGCGGGTTAGGCTGTTATAGATCTGCAAGAAAACCCCTCTGATCCTGTCGGCGACTGGTCTATTCGCCTCGTATTTTTAGTCTTTATACTGCGAACTATGCATTTTAATTGGGCTTCCTTTCTTGGCCGTTGGCTTTCGCTGGTCTGGCTGTCACTGCTGCCGGTCGCGGTGCTCGCGCAGCCGCTTGTCAGCCCGGCAGGTGTTGTTCCTGCCATCTCGCCTGAAATTACCCGGGCCGCAGACCTCTTGGAGCTTCGGCAGTTTGCCGAGGCCGAAAAGGCAATCAAAGACGGGCTTCGGGCGAGGCCGCGTGATCCGCAGTGGCGCTTCCTTGAGGCCGTGCTCTGGGCGGAGACCCGCAAGCCTGATGAGGCCATTGCTGCCTTCGAGTCTCTGGTGGATGAGTTCCCTGAGCTGTCTGAGCCGCACAATAACCTAGCTGTTTTGTATCTTCGCCAGGGGCAGCCCCAGAAGGCCCGCCAGGCACTTGAGCGGGCCATTCGAAACCGGCCCGACTATGCCCTGGCCTACGAAAACCTGGGTGATCTCTATGTGCAGATGGCCTTCGATGCCTATGATCGCGGCAGCCGGGTGCCCACTGCCTCGGCATTTCTCAAGCCCAAGCGCGATCATCTGCTGGCCCTGCCCGCAGCACGGCAAGTCTCTTCTGCCCCGATCTCCGAGTCTGATCAGCCCAGCCCTTGGGCTGCCGGTCTTGTTCCTGTTTCAAATGTTCAGCGCTCTGCGCGAAAGGAAAGGCCTTACATGGTTGAACTTACCACCACGATTGGGAAAATCACCCTTAGGCTTGATGCCGAGAAGGCGCCAAAGACCGTAGAGAACTTTCTTGCCTACGTGAAAAGCGGGCACTTCGATGGCACCATTTTTCATCGGGTAATTGACGGGTTCATGATCCAAGGCGGGGGGTTTGACGAGAAAATGGTGCAGAAGCCCACTCGGGACCCGATAGACAATGAGGCTAGCAATGGCCTAAAGAATAAGGCTTACACGGTGGCGATGGCCCGCACCAGCGACCCGCACTCTGCCACGGCCCAGTTTTTCATCAACGTGGTGGACAACGCCTTCCTGGATTTCAAGGTACCAACGGGCAATGGCTGGGGCTATGCGGTCTTTGGAGAGGTCGTAGAGGGTAAGGATGTTGTCGACAAAATCAAGAAGGTAAAGACCGCCAACAAAGGCTTTAATGCCGATGTACCGGTGGATCCCGTGGTTATTACCAAAGCTGAGGCGAAGCAATAAGCCAGGTTAAATCACCTGTATCCCAGCTCGCACTGCCCAAGTCGGCACGCGTACTGATTTGTTCGGATATGCATCTACATGATGCGCAGCCGCAGACCATCGAATTTTTTCTGCACTGGCTTTCTTGCCGGGCCCAGGGCGCGGACTATCTACTGCTGCTGGGTGATGTCTTTGACACCTGGGTCGGGGATGACCTCACTGCAGTTGAAGAGGCTGGGAATACCCCCCCATGGAAAGCGCTTTCTGAGGCGATTGCCAGCCTGCGCGAGCAGCACCCCTTATACCTTGGGCTGATGGTTGGAAACCGAGACTTTCTCATGGGGCCTGGAATTGCCCGGTCGCTCGGTGCGAACTGCCTAGCAGATTACCTGGTGTTGTCACACCCAGGGCTTTCTGATGGCCCTGCGCTCCTATGCCACGGAGACTCGCTGTGTATTGCCGATACGTCATACCAAAAATGGCGTGCTCAGGCACGGTCGCACGCATGGCAGCAGCAGTTTCTCTCTCAGCCTTTGGCCAGGCGACAAGACTTTGCCACGGGCCTTCGCATGCAGAGCGAGCAGGAAAAGAAGCATAAGCCCGCGACTTACATGGATGTCGTGCCCGAGGAGGCTGACCGTCTGCTTACCGAATATGGCGCGGGGGTCTTGGTACATGGGCATACCCACCTGCCAGGCTGCTACCGTCTGCCTTCGGGGCGCCCGCGCTGGGTTTTGCCCGATTGGGCTGCCCCGCACGAAGGCGCGCGTGGGGGCGGACTGCAGATTGATGGCCAGGGAATTCGTGTGGCGCCTTTGGTCTAAGCCACCGCTGCCATCAGCGCTTTGATAGGAGGTTTCATGAGTCATGTGTTTCACCGCAACAGTCGGCACGACTATCCCTGGATAGAAACCGGGGAGGGCTGCTGGCTTATTGATCAGAGTAACAAGCGCTACCTTGATGCCTGTGGCGGGGCCGCAGTCAGCAGCCTGGGGCATCAGCATCCTGCAGTGGTTCAGGCCATGCACCAACAGCTTGACCGGCTGGCCTATGCCCACACAAGTTTTTTTTCCAGTGCCCCGGCTGAGGCGCTGGCAGACCGTTTGGTCTCTCTGGCGCCTTTTTTCGGCCCGGACTCCTCGAAGCGACTCGACAGGGTGTATCTGGTATCGAGTGGTTCAGAGGCCATCGAAGCAGCACTCAAGCTGGCGCGGCAACTGGCCATTGAGCGCGGGGAGCCTAAGCGCACCAAATTTATTGCCCGCCGGCAGAGCTACCATGGCAACACGCTGGGGGCACTTGCTGTGGGCGGTAATGCCTGGCGTCGCGCGCCGTTTCAAGAACTTCTTATGCCGGTCACCCATGTGTCGCCCTGTTATAGCTACCGTGGCAGGCATGATGGCGAGAGCGATCGGCAGTATTCCGAGAGACTGGTTGCTGAGTTCGAACAGACCGTGGTCGCCGAAGACCCGCAGACGGTTTTGGCCTTTGTGGCCGAGCCGGTGGTGGGCGCAACCTTGGGGGCGGTTGCCGCAACGGAGGGGTATTTCGCGGGCATTCGGGAGGTCTGCGACCGTTACGGCATTCTGCTTATTCTTGATGAAGTGATGTGCGGCATGGGGCGCACGGGCAGTCTGTTTGCCTATGGCCAGGAAGGCATTCAGCCTGATATGGTTACGGTGGCAAAGGGGCTGGGCGGGGGCTATCAGCCCATTGCCGCGCTTATCACCTCGGCGGCCGTGCACGACACGATTGCCCAGGGTTCAGGGTTTTTTCAGCATGGCCATACCTATCTGGGGCATCCCGTGGCCTGTGCCACAGCAGTAGCGGTTCTTGATGTCATGGCGCGCGAAAAAATCGTCGAAGGCGTTGGTGCCAAGGGGGCCCGGCTTAGGGCAGCACTCGAGCAGAGCCTCGCCAACCTCGACTGGGTAGGCGACATACGAGGCCGTGGCCTTTTCATAGGAATCGAACTGGTGCAAGACCGGGAGTCAAAAGAGCCTTTTGCGCCGGGGCTTAAGCTGCATGCCAAGGTGAAGCAACGGGCGCTCGATCATGGGCTGATGTGCTACCCCATGGGCGGTACGCTTGATGGCCAGCGGGGCGACCATATTCTGCTAGCCCCGCCCCTGGTGATGCCAGACCATGAAATAGACGAAGTGGCCCGACGCCTTACCACGGTGCTTACCGAGATTACTAGGGAACTCCCCAGGTAAGGGATTTTTCTTTTTGAGCAAAAGATAGGCTAGGGTATGGCTCGTTTTCGCTCACAAAGGAGTTTTTTCATGAAATCAAAGATTGTCTGGTCCGCGGCCCTCGCCGTTGCTGCCTCGGTGGCAGCCCCAGTTGCCTCTGCAAACTCGTTTTTTACGATTGGCACCGGGGGCGTAACCGGTGTCTACTACCCAGCCGGGGGTGCAATCTGTCGTCTGGTGAATAAAGACCGCAAAGACCACGGGCTTCGGTGCTCGGTGGAGTCAACAGGGGGATCGGTCTTTAACGTGAACGCGATCCGGTCTGGCGATATTGAGTTTGGCGTTACCCAGTCCGACTGGCAGTTTCATGGCATAAAAGGCAGTAAGGCCTTTGAAAAGCAGGGTCCTATGCCCGAGCTGCGCTCGGTGTTCTCTCTGCATCCCGAGCCCTTTACTTTGCTGGCCCGCAAGGAATCAAACATTAAGTCGTTTGATGACCTGAAGGGCAAACGGGTGAATATTGGAAACCCAGGCTCGGGTACGGTGGCCTCTATGGATGAGCTGCTGGCTGCCATGGGCGCAAGCCGTAGCTTCTTTGGCCTGGCCGCCGAGCTACGGCCCGATGAGCATGGCGCGGCGCTCTGCGACAATAAGATCGATGCCTTCTTCTACGGTGTGGGCCATCCCAGTGCCAATATTCAAGACCCCACCACGGCATGTGGGGCGCAGCTCGCCAATATTACTGGCCCGGCCGTGGATAAGCTGGTGAAGGCAAATCCCTATTACGCCTATGCCGAAATTCCGGGCGGTCTGTATGCCAACAACCCGAACACCACTCGAACCTATGGTGTCAAGGCCACGCTAGTAACCAGTGCCAAGGTGCCTGAGCAGACTGTCTATGTTCTGGTGCGCGCAGTCTTTGAGAACTTCGAAGAGTTCAAAAAGCTGCACCCTGCTCTGGCCAATCTGCGTCCGCAGGACATGGTGACCGATGGAAATTCGGCGCCACTGCACCCCGGTGCTGCCCGCTATTTTCGTGAAAAGGGGCTGCTCAAGTAGCCGACTGCCCCCGGCGTTGTTTTAAAGGCGTCTGATGCCCAGCGGCAACGCCGGTATCGACCAGCGGGTCGCTGAGGCCGACCAGGGCGGACGCTCCCCCAAGGGGGCGTTTGCCCTGGTAATTCCGGGTCTGTGTCTGGCCTGGGCCCTGTTCCAGTTGTGGGTGGCCTCGCCCATCCCCTATTGGATTCGTACCGGGCTCTTCAACGATTCTGAGGTACGGTTTATCCACCTCAGCTTCGCCCTGGCGCTCGTGTTTCTTTGTTATCCCATATCCCGTAGCGCGCCGCGCGATCGGGTTCCTTGGTATGACCTTATCTTCGCTCTTGTCGGTGCGAGTGCCTCTGCCTACTTATTTGTCTGGTATGCCGAACTTGCCATGCGGCCCGGAAGTCCTTTGGCCCTAGACCTGGCTATGTCGGTGGTGGGTGTTGTAATGTTGTTAGAGGCCACCCGTCGGGGCCTTGGGCTGCCAATGGTTATTCTTGCTCTGGTCTTTCTGGCCTATGTGTTTCTGGGGCCCTATATGCCAAGCCTGATTGCCCATAAGGGGGCAGGTCTTTCGAAGGCGGCAAGCCATTTCTGGCTCACCACAGAGGGCGTCTTTGGCGTAGCGCTCGGGGTGAGCGCCAGCTTTATCTTTCTCTTTGTGCTTTTTGGGGCTCTGCTTGAAAAAGCGGGCGCTGGTAACTATTTCATTCTCTCGGCAGTCAGCCTTCTGGGGCATATGCGGGGGGGGCCGGCAAAGGCTGCGGTGGTGGCCTCGGCAAGTACCGGAATGATCTCCGGGTCGTCGATTGCCAATGTGGTGACCACGGGCACCTTCACCATCCCCCTTATGAAACGGGTGGGCTATCCGGCGCACAAGGCCGCTGCGGTAGAAACGGCTGCATCGGTTAACGGCCAGATCATGCCCCCGGTAATGGGTGCCGCGGCCTTTCTTATGGTGGAGTACGTTGGTATTCCGTATACCCAGGTATTGCAGCATGCGCTACTGCCCGCGCTGGTGAGCTATATAGCGCTGTTCTACATCGTGCATCTTGAGGCAATGAAGCTCGGCATTGCGGGAATTCCCCAGGGGCAGATGGCCTCGGCGCGTCAGCGTGCTATTGGCTGGGGCCTCACCCTATCGGGCTTAGTGATCGTTGGTGCAACAAGCTATTGGGCTCTGTTAGTCATAAAACTGGCTCTGGGGCCGGCTGCCTCGTTTGCGATTCCTGCGCTGGTCTTTGTTGTCTATCTGCTGTTGCTGCGCTATTCGGCTCGGCAGCCCCAGGAGCATCGGGTCGATGTGGAGGCCATCACCGTCACGCCACCAATTGGCCCAACGCTGCGCAGCGGTCTGCATTTTCTGCTGCCGGTGGTGGTCTTGGTCTGGTGCCTGATGGTCGAGAAGCTCTCGCCGGGTCTTTCGGCCTTCTATGCCACGGTGGTACTAATCGTCATGCTGGTTACCCAGAAGCCGCTGGCGCGGATTCTTATCGGGCAGACTGCTGGATGGTCGCTCTGGCAAGAAGGCCTTATCGATCTGCGCGACGGCATGATCTCTGGCTCTCGTAACATGATTGGTATCGCCCTGGCCACTGCCGCTGCCGGCATTATCGTTGGCACCGTAACCCTCACCGGTATTGGCCTTGTGCTTATCGAGGTCGTGGAAATTCTCTCAGGCGGAAGCCTGCTCTTAATGCTATTTCTTGTGGCGCTTATCTGCCTAATACTGGGGCTGGGGCTGCCGACCACCGCAAACTATATTGTCGTGTCCACACTTATGGCGCCGGTGGTTGTTGAGGTGGGAGCCCAAAATGGGCTTCTGGTTCCGCTCATTGCGGTGCATCTGTTTGTCTTTTATTTTGGGCTCATGGCAGACGTGACGCCCCCGGTTGGGCTGGCTACCTATGCAGCGGCTGGAATCGCGCGGGTGAACCCGGTGAAGGCCGGGATCACGGCCTTCGGCTACAACATCCGCACGGCGGCGCTGCCGTTTATGTTCATATTCAACACACAGCTTCTGCTTATTGATATCGACGGGCCCGCTACTTTTTTGATTACCCTGGCCTCTGCCTCGCTGGCAAGCATGGTCTTCGCAGCGGCGACTCAGCAGTTTTTCCTTCGGTCAAACCGTCTTTGGGAGAGCGCTGCCTTGCTGCTGGCAGCCTTTCTGCTATTTCGCCCAGACTTTGTGGTGAATCGGCTAGCGCCGCCGTTTGAGATGCAGCCCGCCTCGGAGTTGTTGGTACATATTGAGAAGGCCCCCACGAATGCCTCAGTGCGTATTCATGTGCAGGGCATGAGCCTTGAGGGCCGGGATGTCGAAAAAGGGGTTCTGTTGCCGCTTGGCCCGAGCGGATCACCGGTAGAGCGCATTGGGCATTCGGGGATGCGAGTCTCTCGCCTGGGTGAAGATCTCAGCGTCACCGCGGTATCGCTGGGCAGTGTGGCTGCCCGACTTGGCCTGGAGCAGGGCTACACCATTACCGGATTCGAGCTACCCCAGGCCCAGCCCCACAAGTTTTGGGGGCTGCTACCGGGCCTTGCGCTCGTTCTGCTTGTTGTTGCAATGCAGCGCCGACGGCCCCTAACGGTTGCCCGGGCGGCCTAGGGCAGACTAAGCAGGCTACCTAGCGTTAAACCTCATTGTGTTCTTTGGTACTGGTTTTTACACTCGATCATCACTTTCCTAAGGAGACTACGCCATGAAGGTTGAACTCACGGTTAATGGCCGTAAGGTGTCGCTCGATGCGCCCCCCCATACGCTACTGGTGCAGGCTATTCGGGAGCATCTGCAGCTCACCGGCACCCACGTCGGCTGCGATACTGCCCAGTGTGGCGCCTGTACGGTAATGATGAATGGCGACGCGGTGAAGTCGTGCAATATCTTACTGGCGCAGGCAGCCGGGGCAGAGGTCACCACCATCGAGGGCCTCGCAGCCGCAGATGGCACCCTGCATCCCATGCAACAGGCATTTAAAGACTGCCATGGCCTGCAGTGCGGCTTCTGCACTACCGGCATGGTCATGAGCGCGGTCGATCTCTGTAACAAGCATCCCAAAGCCAGCGAGTCGGAGATTCGTGAACTGCTCGAGGGAAATCTCTGCCGCTGTACCGGCTATCAAAACATTGTGCGTGCTGTGCAGCAGGGCGGCGCGGCCATGCGTGCATAGTTACCCCATACCATCCCATACTCTTTAGGAGAAACAACCATGGGTGCTACTGATTTTGCAAACCTTCCGCATATTGGTGAGTCTGTTCTGCGCAAAGAAGACCTGCGCTTTCTTACCGGGGCTGGGCAGTACACTGACGATGTCGCCATGCAGAATATGGCCCACACGGTGTTTGTTCGTTCACCTCACGCCCATGCGGTCGTCAAGAAGATAGACAAGTCGGCTGCCTTGGCGGCTGATGGTGTGCTAGCGGTGTTCGACGGGCAAGACGTTGCCGCCGACAAGATTGGCGGGCTGCCGTGTGGCTGGCTGATTACCAGTATTAATGGCGAGCCCATGAAGGAGCCGCCGCACCCCATTCTTGCTCAGGGCAAGGTGCGTTATGTCGGTGACCACGTGGCCATGGTGATAGCCCAGACCTACGAGCAGGCCAAAAATGCAGCCGAGCTTGTGCAGGTCGACTACGACATTCTTCCATCTGTTGTGGATGTCCGTGATGCGCAGAAGTCGGGTGCCCCGGTTGTGCATGATCTGGCGCCCGACAATCATTGCTACAAGTGGGCCATCGGCGATAAGGCCGCAGTCGATGCCGTTTTTAATTCGGCGGCGCATGTTACCAAGCTCGACCTGGTTAACAATCGTCTCATTCCCAATGCCATAGAGCCGCGTGCGGCCATTGGTAGTTATAGCCGGGCCAGTGACGAGTACACCCTGTATGTCTCAAACCAAAATCCTCATGTTGAGCGTCTTCTCATGACTGCCTTCGTGATGGGCCTGCCAGAGCACAAGGTTCGTGTTATTGCCCCTGATGTCGGTGGCGGCTTTGGGTCGAAGATCTATCTCTATTCTGAAGATGTCTGCGTGACCTGGGCCGCAAAAAAGCTCAACCGTTCCATTAAATGGACCGCAGAGCGTTCAGAGTCTTTCTTAAGTGACGCCCATGGCCGCGACCATGTAAGCCATGCCGAACTTGCCATGGATAGTAAAGGCAAGTTTCTTGCCTTGCGGGTGCATACCGATGCCAACCTCGGTGCCTATCTGTCCACGTTTAGCACCTGTGTACCCACGATTTTGTATGCCACCCTGCTGGCCGGCCAGTACACCACTCCGCAGATCTATGTTGAGGTCGATTCCTGGTTTACCAACACGGCACCCGTGGATGCCTATCGTGGCGCAGGGCGGCCTGAGGCCACCTACCTGCTTGAGCGCATCGTAAGTCGGGCGGCCTGGGAACTAGGCATTGGCCAGGACGAGATTCGTAAGCGTAATTTCATTACCGAGTTTCCGTACCAGACCCCGGTGGCGCTGCAGTACGACATCGGCGACTATCATGCCTGTATGGAGCAGGCCAAGAAACTGGCTGACGTTGCAGGCTTCGAAACCCGTAAAAAGGCGAGTGAGGCAAAGGGGCTGCTCAGGGGTCTTGGCTACTCCAGCTATATCGAGGCCTGCGGTATTGCGCCTTCGAATATTGCGGGGGCACTCGGTGCCCGTGCGGGTCTTTTTGAGTGCGGTGAGGTGCGGGTGCACCCCACAGGCAGCGTTACGGTGTTCACCGGGTCGCATAGTCACGGCCAGGGCCACGAGACCACCTTTGCCCAGGTGGTTGCTGCGCGGCTGGGTATTCCGGTAGAAAACGTGGACGTCGTGCACGGTGATACCGGGCGGGTTCCGTTCGGTATGGGAACCTATGGGTCTCGCTCTATCTCGGTTGGCGGCGCAGCGATCATGCGCGCACTCGACAAGATCGAGGCTAAGGCCAAGAAGATTGCGGCGCATCTGCTTGAGGCCAGTGATGCGGATATCGACTTCGCTAATGGTGAGTTCACGGTAAAGGGCACTGACAAAAAAATTGCCTTCGCCCAGGTTTCGCTCGCCGCCTACGTACCGCATAACTATCCGCTCGATAAGCTCGAACCGGGGCTGAACGAGACTGCGTTTTACGACCCCACCAACTTCACCTTTCCCGCCGGTACCTATATCTGCGAGGTCGAGGTGAACCCCGCCACTGGCGAGGTTAATGTGGAACAGTTCAGTGCAGTAGACGACTTTGGCACCCTTATTAATCCCATGATTGTTGAGGGCCAGGTGCATGGGGGGTTGGCCCAGGGTATTGGCCAGGCGCTCATTGAGAACTGTGTCTATGATCGGGAGTCGGGCCAGCTGCTCACGGGGTCCTATATGGACTACGCCATGCCTCGGGCGGATCTCTTTCCGCAGTTCAAGATCGGCCATGTCTGCACGCCCTGCACCATAAACCCTCTTGGCACCAAGGGCTGTGGCGAGGCGGGTGCAATAGGATCCCCACCCGCAGTTGTGAACGCGGTGCTCCATGCCTTGGCCCCGCTCGGCGTGAAGGACCTTGATATGCCGGTGAGCCCGAGCCGGGTTTGGACGGCCATTCAACAGGCCCATGCGTCCTAGCGCAGGTTTTGGGGGAGTGTCGCAGATTAATTGAAGAATCGAAAAATTCTGTAGGAGGAGATGCATATGTACCGATTTGACTATGAGAAGCCAGGTTCGCTCGCAGCTGCTTTGTCTCAGGTGGGTGCGGGTGGTCAGGCCTTAGCCGGTGGCCAGACCCTTATCGCTGCTATGAAGCAGCGTCTATCCCAGCCCGAAAAGCTTGTAGACCTCGCTGGGGTGTCTGAAATCCAGGGCATCTGTATGGACGGCAATACCGTTGTGGTGGGCGCCATGACGCGCCATCAAGATGTCGCAGGCCACCCGGATGTTCAGCGGCATGTTCCTGCGCTGGCAGCATTGGCCAATGGCATCGGAGACAAGCAGGTGCGTGCCATGGGCACGATTGGTGGGTCTGTGGCCAACAATGACCCTGCTGCCTGCTACCCCAGTGCCGTATTGGCCCTGGGAGCTACCGTGCGCACCAACCGTCGGACGATTGCCGCAGATGATTTTTTCCTGGGTCTCTATGCCACCGCGCTGGAACCGGGGGAACTCATTACGGCAGTGCATTTTCCGAAGCCACAGCGGGCCGCCTATGCCAAGTTTAAGCAGCCTGCCTCGCGGTATGCCCTGGTGGGGGTCTTCGTGGCCCAGTTTGCCTCGGGTGTGCGGGTTGCCATTACCGGTGCGGGCAATGGCGTGTTTCGGCATGCCGGCCTTGAGGCTGCGTTGTCAAAAGACTTTTCAGCAAAAGCGGTTGAGGGTATCGCGATAGATGCAGCTGATCTTAATAGCGATATCCACGCCTCGGCCGAATATCGTGCAGCACTGATCAAGGTGCAGACACAGAGGGCGGTCGCGGCGGCGCTTGCATGACTCCAGGGCTGCCTGATTCCATCTCCGACTGGATAGGCGCCCTTCAGGCACAAGGCTATTTTGCAGACGGCCGGCTGGCCACGGCGCTACACCTTGCCGTGCGCTTAGGCCGGCCACTTTTGCTTGAGGGCGAACCCGGGGTAGGAAAGACCGAGCTTGCCAAGGCGGTATCGCGTGTGCTGGGGCGTGAGATGGTTCGCCTGCAGTGCTATGACGGGCTTGAGCAGCGCGATGCCCTATATGAGTGGAACCATGCGGCCCAGTTGTTGCACCTGCGTCTTGCCCAGCAGAGTAGCGCACCCGAGCAGCTCGAACGCGAAATCTACGATCCGCAGTATCTGATTGCGCGGCCTCTGCTTAAAGCGCTTCAGGCTCAGCCGCCCGGGGTGGTCTTACTGATCGATGAAGTTGATAGGGCCGATGAGCCATTTGAGGCCTTTCTGCTTGAGTATCTGGGCGAGTATCAGGTGTCCATTCCAGAGCTTGGCACAGTGGGTGCCGAGGCCATGCCGATTACCTTTCTTACTAGTAACCGCACTCGTGACCTGCACGATGCGGTAAAGCGTCGCTGCCTGTTTCATTTCATGGACTATCCCGACCGAGACAGGGAGCTTGCAATCGTTCGGCAGCATGTGCCTGAGGCCTCCGCGCAGCTGTCCTCGCAGGTGGCAGCCTTTGTTCATAAGCTGCGAAGCCAGCCATATGCCGATGCCTTTGTGCGGCTGCCTGGTATTGCCGAGAGTGTCGAGTGGGCAAAGGCTCTGGTTGCACTGAACACAGTGCATCTCGACCCCGAGGTGGTCGACTCCACTGCCGGTGTTCTGTTTAAGCAGAAAGAAGACGTTGCTGCCCTTGGCAGCCTGACAAATGACCTCTTAGCGCCGGAGAAGGCGGCCTAGTCATGTCGGTCTCCATGCTGGGTGATGCCCGGTCCGGAAAGCTTGCAGAGAACATCATGGGTTTTGGAAGGCTTCTGCGGCGGGCTGGGCTTCCGGTGGATTCGTCTCGAATCGCCCTGGGGTTGCAGGCCGTTCAGGCCGTGGATATTGGATCGAGAGACCAGCTGCGCTGGGCGCTTGAGTCGGTGTTGGTAAGCCGCGAACAAGATCGTGTGGTGTTTGGCGAACTCTTTGACGCGATCTTTCGCAACCCCGAGATTGCCAAGCAGCTCATGGCACAGCTGTTGCCAGTGTCTAAGGCACAGAAAGAATCCGCACGGCGTCGGCCACGCAGCCAGGAGGCGCTTTCTTCGCCTGCCCAGAGACAGCGGGAAGATGCCGCACCCCCTAAAGAAGAACACCGGCTTGATGCCGCCATGTCAATGAGCGATCAGCAGCGGCTCAAACAGGCTGACTTTGAGATGCTCAGCGCCAGTGAATATCGGCTTGTTCAGCGGCTCGCCACGCAGATTGCGCTTCCTATTCCCCAATGGCCTAGTAGAAGACGCATGGCTGGCCGCCGCGCGGGCGCGCTGCACTGGGCTGCCTGTCTGCGCCGGGCTGCCCAGACGGGAGGGGAGTTTATTGAATTACCGTCGCGTGTGCCACGGCTAAGGCCTTTGCCAGTGGTCATATTAGTCGACGTGTCTGGCTCTATGGAACGTTACGCCCGCATGCTGCTGGCCTTTTTGCACGCGGCCACGCGCGGGGCGGCCCGCAGAGTGTTTGCCTTTGGAAGTCAACTAACAGACCTGACACGTGCCTTTCGTGCAGAAGACCCCGACGATATGCTGGTGCAGGCGGCGCATGCTATACCAGACTTCGCAGGGGGTACCCGCATGGCCGAGAGCCTTAAGGTCTTGCGAACTGAGCATCGGGGCGCCCTGATTGGGCGGCGCAGCCTGGTGCTGGTGATCTCCGATGGCCTCGATACGGGTGACCTCCAGGCCTTAGACTACGAACTATCGTGGCTGCATAAGCAGAGTCATCGCATGGTCTGGCTCAACCCTTTGCTTCGTTTTGATGGCTATGCGCCATTAGCGGGGGGCGCGCGCGTGCTTGCCCGTCAGTCGCATGCCATGCTGGCAGTGCATAACCTGTCTCGGCTCGAAGAGCTTGCCGAGGCGTTACGACAGCTTTTAAGGAGATGACTATTTATGCAGATGCAAGGAAGCCGGCAGCTTGCTGCCAACGCAGAGCAGGCCTGGCAGGCCTTAAACGACCCCGAGGTTCTTAAGGCCTGTATCCCGGGCTGTGATCGGTTCGAGGCCCAGGGCGAAGGCGTCTATGGCCTGGGGGTGTCGATTAAGATTGGGCCGGTTTCTGCCAAGTTTTCTGGCAAGGTAACCCTCGACCAGGTGAACCCCCCCGTATCCTATGTATTGCACTTTGAGGCCCAAGGCGGTGTGGCTGGGTTCGGAAAGGGTAGTTCTTCTGTAAAACTAGAGCCCAATTCCGAAGGGGTTTTGCTGGTCTACGAGGTATCCTCTCAGGTGGGCGGAAAGCTTGCCCAAGTGGGCCAGCGCCTCATTGATGCTGCCGCAAAGTCGCTTGCCGAAGACTTCTTTAAGCGTTTTGAGGCCGCGCTTGCAGACCGACTCGGAACGGCTTCGGAGGGCCCAGGGGCGCAGCCCGCAGCGGGGCAGCCAGGGGCAGGCCCTTCTATCTGGAATCAGATTCCACGCTGGGCCTGGTTTCTTCTAGCCGCTGCCGCGGCTGCTGCAGCCTTATTTTCATCGCCGTCGGCATAGGGCTTGGGCTGTTCTACGAGATGATTTTCGGCCGATCTGTAGACGGGAAGTGTAAGGAGTGTGACTATGGAAAACCTTGACCTGATCGTTCTTCAGACCTTAAAGGCATGGCGCAGCGAGGGTCGCCATGCCTTATTGGCGACTGTGATTCGCACCTGGGGTAGTTCCCCAAGACCGGTAGGCTCCATCATGGCCTTGTCAGAAACCGGTGCGGTTGTGGGCTCGGTCTCGGGGGGCTGCATTGAAGACGACCTTATTCGCCAGTTCTCGCAGTCGCGTTTATCGACCGATCAAAAAGGTACTGTGGCCCGGCCCATTGAGGGCCCGCCGCGTCGCGTACGGTATGGCATTACTGCCGACGAGGCCCACCGGTTTGGTCTTCCCTGTGGAGGCACTCTAGAGCTGCTCTTGGAGTTCAATCCCGATGCCAATCAGCTTGAGGCACTGGTCGCGGCACTGGAGCAGGGGCAGCTTATGCAGCGCTCGACGCTGCTTACCACAGGTGCGGTAACGCTCTCAGTCTGTGAGGCGCCGACCGGGCTACTGATTGATTCGCAGAGACTGGTAAACACCTTTGGTCCGCAGTACCGCATGCTGCTTATCGGTGCTGGCCAGCTTACCGAATACCTTGCCACCATGGCGATTTTTAATGGCTTTTCTGTAACGGTCTGTGACCCGCGTGATGAGTATCGTACGGCCTGGTCGGTCTCGGGGGCCACTCTGTTGAATGACTGGCCCGATGATGTGGTGAAGGCCTTTCGGCCTGATCAGAGAAGCTGCGTGCTGGCACTAACCCATGACCCGAAGCTTGACGACCTTGCCCTGCTCGAGGCCCTGCAGACCGATGCCTTCTATATTGGTGCTATTGGGTCTCGCCGCAACAACGCACAGCGACGCGAAAGGCTGATCGAACACTTTGACCAGACCGAGGCGTCACTCGCAAGACTGCGCGGCCCCATAGGCATTTATATTGGGAGTAAGACGCCAGCCGAGATTGCCGTAAGTGTTATGGCAGAGGTGCTGGCTGTAAAAAATGCCGTACCCCTGCCGCGAGACTTTAATGTGGCGGCGGCAAAAGAGGCCATTGATGGCCCCTCGGCTGCGCTAGACGATGAACAGGCTTGTTATCTTCCTGACCAGGTGCGTTAGGGGTTGCCAGCGTCTGGGGTGTTGGTCGCCTTACCGGAAGTCTTCGGGAAGCTCGCTGAAGTATGCATGTACCGCCTCTGTGCTCTCCTTGACCGATCGCACAGCCTTCTCTGCACTTTCGAGCAGGGCGTTGTGGTTCTCTGCATCAAGCGGGTAGATGGCGATTCCGATACGCGCGCCCTTCCATAGGGTTGTTGGGATGGGTGGGTCGGCAAGGGCATTTTCAAACCGCTCGACAATCTGCGCGATATTGTCAGGGTGGCCAATGTCGTAGAGCATTACGGCAAACTCATCTGGGCCCAAGCGTGCGACAAGGTCGTTGTCATGCAATGACAGTTTCATGCGCTCGGAGAGCGCGAAAAGCAGTTCGTCGCCGATATCGTCTCCAAGTGCGTCGTTGATTTTCTTAAAGCCAATGAGATCGATGTGCAGAAGGGCAATCAGATGTTCGTGGCGCTGCGCGCGAGTAATGGCATCGCTGAGAACCTCGCTAAAGTTACGGCTGTTGGGTAGGTGTGTGAGCGCATCTTGGTGCGCACTTTGCTCCAGTTCGTGCTGCAGGCGGTGCAACTCAGATACGGCGTCGAACCAAAATCCCGCCATGTCGATAATCAGTCTTGCGTGCTGTCGCTGGGCGGGAGACAGAGGTATCTCGCGAATAAAGACAAAGCCTACCGACTCGCCCGCGACGTCAAGCCACTCGATCTGGGCTCCGGTGGGAATATTTCCATAATCCGGATCGTCTCCGCCTTTTGAGAGGCTAATATGGGACTGAAAAAAAACACCTAGACTATGGGCAAGCTCTTCAACGCCTTGCTGTATGTTGTCGTGAGAGAAGACCTGCCTGAGGATTCCTAATTCGGCTACGGCCGGCGTGTGGGGTTCGTTTACAAACGTCATGACTACTATCAATCTCCTGATGCGATAGATGAGGGTTCCGACTTAGACTTAGATCGGAGTTTTTTATACCGGATTATAAAGCCATGGCTGGTCCATGAGCCGGGAGCCGAAAAGACGCAATGCCAGGTCTCGGCCCCAGACCCATGGCGGACGCATTTGAAACAGGCGCCCATTGCGTTCGGATGCTTTTTGCACGAGCGCATTTCGTGTCCATCGCCTCTTGGCCGCATCTGCGAAACGGGCCTGTAGCGGGGTCTCTAGTGAGACCGCTAAAGCTTGCGAGAGGCAGACTGCATCTTCGATGCCCATGCCGGCGCCCTGGGCCAGATGCGGGCGCAGAGGGTGTGCGGCATCGCCCATAAGAAAGACCCTGTTGAGCCACATCGATTCCGGTCCGGCGAGTGCCTGGTTTGCCTGCATGGCCCAGGCATGCCAGGGACTGGCCATTGTTAGCAGTTCTTGTACCAGGCCGCATGTCTGCGCACGAAAATTTTGTAGTAGCGCCTCTGGCATAGGCTGGCTCCATCCCTGGCTGGCCACTTTCCAGTCGCCAGAAAGCGGGCAGAGTGCAACAAGGTTGTAGGCCTTCCCGGCCCGTATGGGGTATCCCACAAGGTGCAGGCCAGGACGGGTCCATACCGTGACCTCTCTTGCGAGGACCGGGTCTAAAGGCCCGGTGTCTTGAATAAGGCCTCGAAAGGCAATCTGGCCTACCGGCCGCGGTGGATTGGCTAATGCGTTGGGCACTGCGAGTCGACAGCGACTAAAGATGCCATCGGCGCCGATCAGGCCATCGGCCCGCAGCACGTGTCCGGACTGGGTTCGAACCTGAACCTCGCGTTCTGTCTGTCGTATGTGCTCTACCCGGGTTCCCCACTGCGGTCTGATGCCAAGGGCGGCGTTAGCCCTGAGAAGGCTCGCCATGAGATCGGCCCGGTGCAGTGTGAGGTAGGGCGCATTGCCATAGCGCTTTTCAAAAGTGGCTCCGAGTTCCATCCGGGATAGCGTCTTGTGGCTGCGAAGCTGCCGAATACGAATTGCCTGGGGCCGAGAGGCGATGGGCAGGATAGCCTCAAGCAGGCCAAGGCTTTGCAGATAACGGGTGACATTGGGGCCTAGCTGCAGTCCCGCGCCTTCTTCGGAGGCATTCGGCGCCTGATCCAGCACCTGCGGTATACGGCCTGTTCTGGCAAGTGCCAGGCTACAGGTAAGCCCCGCAATGCCCGCCCCGGCGATAACCAAACGCTCGGGCTTTCCCACTGTTTTTATTGTTCTTGAGGGAATAACAACTGCAAGGGCGCAAGCAGAAGGTCAAGAAAGGCGAAACTCACCGACATGAGTGGCCGCATCCAAAATTCGGAAACAAGACCCAGCAACAACAGCGCAAGAAGTATAAAAAAGCCGTAGGGCTCGATGCGGGAGACCGCAATTGCCGCCCTCCAGGGTAGAAGGCCTACGAGCACGCGCCCACCGTCCATCGGGGGGAGGGGTAGCAGGTTGAACACCATCATGATGACATTGACAAACACACCCGCCTGACAGGTCTTGACGAGAAAGGGTTCATCTATGCCTAGGCCTCGCAAGACAATAAAGGCGGCAGCCCAGACAATGGCCTGAAAAAGGTTGGCTCCTGGTCCAGCCAAAGCCACCCAGATCATGTCGCGTTTGGGATGGCGCAGGGCATTGAAGTCGACTGGCACCGGTTTGGCGTAGCCGAACAAAAAGGCGCCCTGGGTGGCAAGGTAGATAGCGATCGGCATGACCACCGTGCCCAGAGGGTCGATGTGCCGCAGGGGGTTAAGGGTGATCCGCCTCGCCATCCATGCGGTGTTATCGCCGAACGCTCTTGCAGCAAAGCCATGGGCGGCCTCATGGAGGGTGATCGCCAGTAGAACAGGCAGGGCATAGACTGCAATGGTCTGAATGATCTGGTTGGTGTCCATGGGCAAGCAGTCTAACCTGCAAGACCGCTGGATTCACAGGGCCGCATAAAGAAAAGGCCAGGGTCTAGCCAAAACGCCCGGAAGCTTTTAGTATGCGGCTATGGACTACGCTGAAATTGTAATTCTTGTAATGGCCGTGGGCTGGTTTATGCCCATGGGGCTGTTGGTATCGTTTCTTATGTGGAGAAGTGCCACACCCGAATTAGATGCCTGGATTGCATCTGCCGAGCGAAGCCATGCAAAAGAATTTGCACAAAGCCAGGTTCGCAAACGCGAGACCTTTGCCTACGACTTAAATAGAGTCGACCTCAGCAAGGTTACGCCAAGCATGCTCAAATCCAAGGTGAGCAGCAAAAATCTGAAAATGGTGTATTGATCTTCGGTCATTGGCCTGCCGCGAGTGCCTCTGTAATGTCATCGACTATCGAACGGCGCGGCAGGGGAGCTATCGAAAACTCACGCCATCGTAAAAACGAAAATGGGCACTTCAAATGAAGTACCCATTTCCATATTGACTTGGCGCGGCTGGCAGGATTCGAACCCACGACCCCCTGGTTCGTAGCCAGGTACTCTATCCAACTGAGCTACAGCCGCATGAAAACGCAACGCAGCAGTATAGCACTCAGACGCCACCTTGGGCCGCCAGCGCCGTTTTCATTAGGTCTGCCATGGTGCGGGCCTCGATCTTATCCATGATATTCGCCCGATGAGCCTCTACCGTTTTAATGCTGATACTGAGGTCGTCTGCAATCTGCTTGTTAAGCCGCCCAGCAACGATGCGGTCCAGTACCTGCTGTTCACGAGGGGTGAGCCGTTCAAGCATTTCGCGGGCTCGCTGGGTGCCCAGGATCTTCTCCTGACCATCCCGAAGCTTTTCGAAGGCCGCCGCGACAAGCGCACAGAGCTGGGTGTCGTTAAACGGTTTTTCTAGAAAGTCGACTGCCCCCTTTTTCATGCTGTCGACTGCCATCGGAACGCTGCCGTGACCGGTAATGAAAATCAGAGGAACCTGGACCCCTCGGCCGATAAGCTCTTCGTGGAGTTCTGTTCCGGTCATGCCAGGCATTCGTACATCGAGAATAAGACAGGCCCGCTGGGACTCGATGGCGGTGAGGTTTGCAATGAATCGCTCGGCAGAGTCGAAGCATGTCACCCGAAACCCATTACCCTCCAGCAGCCAACGAAGAGAGTCACGCACTGCCTCATCGTCGTCTACCACGTATACCACCTCAGTCATTTTTCATCCTCCATCGCAGTAGGGGCTGCCGCGACGGCAGCCTCCCCAGGGTTTGCCTCAAGCGGGAGTGTAAACCGGAAGCTGCAACCGCTTTCCGGATTGTCCTCAAACCAGAGTCTTCCCTGGTGGGACTCAATAATCGAACGGCAGATGTTCAGCCCCATGCCCATGCCTTCTGGCTTGGTGGTGTAAAACGAGTCGAACAGGCGTTCGCGGATCTCGGCTGCCACCCCTGGGCCACGATCGGTAACCGCGAAGAGGATCTGGTCGTCCAGGCTCTGAACGTGGATTTTTAGCTCCCGCTGGCTCGTCTGCTTCATGGCTTCCAGGCCGTTTTTGATAAGGTTTAAAAGTACCTGTTCTATGAGAATAGGGTCGACAAAAATGGCCGGTAGGGCGGGATCGATCTCCTGGGTAATCTGCATGCCTAGGGCGCGGGCATCAATATCGGCTAGGCCAACCGCCTCGGCAACAATGGCGGTTGGGTCGACAAACTTGCGAATCGGATCACTGCGTTTTACAAAACCGCGGATGCGCCGGATGACCTGGCCTGCACGTTCTGCCTGCTTAGCCGTTTTGGAGAGCATTTCCTCAAGGTCTTCGCACGAAAGATTCTCACCGCGGGCCTGTGCGGCGCGCACACGGGCAACCGCACCCATGGTGTAGTTGGCAATGGCCGTAAGGGGCTGATTGAGCTCGTGGGCAAGTGAAGAGGCCATTTCGCCCATGTTAATAAGCCGGGAGGTCTGCTCCAGTCGTTCGTACTGAAGACGCTGGTTCTGTTCCGCCAGCCGCCGCTGGGTAATGTCGGTGGCAACCACGAGCTGCACCACGCGTCCATCCACCCACTGAATACTGCGCACACGAACATCGAACCAGCGTTGGACGCTTGGGCTGAAGAATTCACGACTGTCCGCCCAGGGAGAGCGGCTCGATTCGGTCATGGGCCGGTGGCCTGCCGTAAGCGAATCACCGAACCATTTTCGATAGGTTTCATTCGCAAAGAGCAGTTCTTGGTTAGGGCCCGGCGGGGCCACAGATACCGCCGAATCCAGTGACTGCAGGACGGTAATGAAACGTTCCTGTGCCTGGGCGAGTTCTGCCCGGATTCGGCTTGGCTCAGTGATATCTGCAACAGAGGTCATCCAGCCAACTTGCTTGCCGTGGGCGTCTCGCAGTGGTGAGGTGTGCATGCGACAGATGAGCCTTCGGCCGTCTTTGTGCATGACATTGATCTGGGTGTTCAGGAGATGCATCTCGCCTTGCAGCAGGCGTCGCAGGTTCAGGCGCAGCTGTGTGCTCTCTTCGGGCGGCCAGTAAGGGTAGGGGGGCAGGGCACCCACGAGCCGCTCTTGCGACAGCCCCACTATTCGACAAAAGGCCGGGTTGACATAGGTGATGCGGCCTTCCAAGTCGATGGTTCGCATGCCTGTGGGCATGGCGTCTTCCATCGCCCGTCTAAAGGCGATTTCTCGGGAGAGTTCTTGGGCAGTCTGGCTCTGAGAACCGCGCAGCCACTGGAGCAGTTTTAACTTCATGGGTAGGGGCAGATTCTGTTCGAAGCCAAGTGTACGATCGATCTGTTTATCATAATGTGAAATTATGCGCCGTATAGCGAAAAAATAGCTTGCGCTCCTAGCGTTACCCTCAGACAATTGTTTGTAAATAAAAACGCATTTGATCACGCCAAACACATTAGGAGACGTCTATGTCCACGCTTCCCCCGCACGTCAGTCAGCAAATCGCTACAGAGGCTGACACCGATCCGCAAGAAACCATTGAGTGGAGAGAGGCACTGGATGCGGTAATTGCCCGTGAGGGACCAGACCGGGCACGCTTTCTTGTTGAGTCCCTGATTGATGAAACCCGCCGTGCGGGCGGTTTTATTCCTTTTTCGGCGAACACCGCCTACGTCAATACTATCCCCGCCGCACGCGAGGAGCACTGCCCGGGCAATCTGGAGTTCGAAGAGCGCCTGCGTTCGTGGATGCGTTGGAATGCAATGGCGATGGTGGTTCGGGCCAATCGCACCGATGGCGACCTCGGTGGCCATATTTCAAGCTTTGCCTCTCTGGCCAATATGCTTGGTATTGGCTTTAACCATTTTTGGAAGGGGCCGGATCATCCTAGTGGCCACGACCTGTTGTTTATCCAGGGCCACTCAAGCCCCGGTATCTATGCGCGTGCGTTCCTGGAAGGGCGGCTAACGGAAGACCAGCTTAATAACTTCCGGCGCGAGGTGGGGGGAAAGGGCTTATCGAGCTATCCCCATCCGCAGCTTATGCCAGAGTTCTGGCAGTTCCCAACAGTATCCATGGGCCTTGGCCCGATTATGGCGATCTACCAGGCGCGGTTCTTGAAGTATCTGCATGCCCGGGGCCTGAGTGATACCGCAGAGCGCAAGGTCTGGGCCTTCTGTGGTGATGGCGAGATGGATGAGCCCGAGTCTATGGGCGCGATTGGCCTTGCGGCCCGCGAGAAGCTCGACAACCTGGTGCTTGTGGTGAACTGCAACCTGCAGCGGCTGGATGGCCCGGTGCGGGGTAATGGCAAGATCATTCAGGAACTGGAAAGCGATTTCCGCGGTGCGGGCTGGAATGTCATTAAGGTGATCTGGGGCGGATACTGGGACGAGCTTCTGGCTAAGGACAAAGAAGGCGTCTTAAAGAAGATCATGATGGACACTGTTGATGGCGAGTACCAAAACTACAAGGCCAATGACGGGGCTTATGTCCGTAAGCATTTCTTTGGCAAGCATCCGAAGGCGCTGCAGATGGTGGCCAATATGTCTGACGACGATATCTGGCGCCTTAACCGCGGCGGGCACGACCCTCATAAGATCTACTCGGCCTTCTCTGCGGCCGTTCGCCATAAGGGCCAACCCACGGTGCTTCTGGTGAAGACCATTAAGGGCTTTGGCATGGGCAAGGTGGCCGAGGGCCGCAATACCGCCCACCAGACAAAGAAGCTCGATGATCAGGTGATCAAAGAGTTCCGCGACCGGTTTGGAATCCCAGTCTCAGATGCGGAACTGCCGGAGGTTCCCTTTCTTAAGCCGTCACCGGATTCACCAGAGATTAAGTACCTGCACGATCGACGCAAGGCTTTAGGCGGCTACCTTCCCACCCGACGTGTCAAGGCCGACGAGGCGCTGCCTGTGCCTGCACTGGATGTCTTTGCCCCCGTGCTCGAGGCCACCGCCGAGGGTCGGGAGATCTCCACCACCCAGGCTTATGTGCGATGCCTCACACAGTTGCTGCGAGACAAAAATCTTGGCCCCCGCGTCGTGCCTATTCTTGTGGATGAGGCCCGAACCTTTGGCATGGAGGGGCTCTTTCGGCAGATCGGCATCTATTCGGTGGAAGGGCAGAAGTACGAGCCCGTGGACCGTGATCAGGTGATGTACTACCGTGAAGACATTAAGGGCCAGATTCTGCAAGAGGGTATTAATGAGGCTGGTGGTATGAGTTCATGGATTGCTGCGGCAACCTCCTACTCCACCAACAACCGCATCATGATTCCTTTCTACATCTATTACTCGATGTTTGGGCTACAGCGGGTCGGTGACCTTGCCTGGGCTGCGGGGGATATGCGGGCACGCGGCTTTTTGTTAGGGGGAACTGCCGGGCGTACGACGCTTAATGGCGAGGGGCTTCAGCACGAAGATGGCCACAGCCAGATATTTGCCTCGGTGATTCCCAACTGTGTCTCCTACGACCCGACTTTCGCCCATGAAGTGGCTGTAATTCTGCATAGTGGTCTCAAGCGCATGGTGGAGAAGCAAGAAGACGTCTTCTTCTATCTCACGCTCATGAACGAGAACTATGCTCACCCGGGCCTGCGTGCTGGCACTGAGGACCAGATTCTCAAGGGAATGTATCTGTTGCAGTCTCATGGCGAGAAGTCTGCAAAGCTGCGCGTGCAGCTTCTGGGAAGCGGAACCATTCTGCGTGAGGTTATGGCGGCGGCCGAGATGCTTGAGAAAGACTTTGGTATTGCCAGCGATGTCTGGAGCTGCCCGAGCTTCAATGAGCTGCGGCGCGAGGGCCTTGAAGCGGAGCGGCACAACCTTCTCAATCCCGGTTCAAAGCCACGCATACCCTTTGTGACCAAACAGTTGCAGCCGCATGCCGGTCCCATCGTGGCGGCCACCGACTACATGAAAACCTTTGCTGACCAGATACGCAACTTTATGCCTGAGGGCCGTCGTTACATTGTCTTGGGCACTGACGGATTTGGCAGGTCAGACACCCGCGCGCGGCTACGTGAGTTTTTCGAGGTCGACCGTCGCTATGTGGCAACCAGTGCACTCTATGGTCTGATGCAGGACGGCCTTGTTACCGCTAAGCAAGTTACCGACGCGATTAAAAAATACGGCATCGATCCCAAGCAGTCCGATGCATCCTTGCCCATGTAGCATTGGTGCGCATGGGCACCGTGGTCTGAACGAATTCGAAAAGGAAAAAAGGGTATGGCACAGGTTGAGCTGAGGGTACCGGACATAGGGGATTTTAAGGAGGTAGAGGTTATAGAGGTATTGGTGAAGGCTGGGGATGAGATTGGGGTGGAGCAGAGTCTTATTACGGTGGAGAGTGATAAGGCCTCGATGGAGATTCCGGCGAGTGTGGCGGGGAAGTTATTGAGTCTGGCGGTGAAGGTTGGGGACAAGGTGGGCGAGGGCAGTCTGGTGGGGATGGTGGAGGCTGCGGGGGCTTCCGCTGGGGGCAAGACCGTTGCCGGGACAGGCGACGAGAATGTGGCGAAGTCATTCGAGGCGCTGGCCCCGCCGGTCGATGCCCTATCATCTTCATCGAACGCGTCCCCCGAGGTCCAGCATATCAAGACCGCCCCGCCGGTCGATGCCCCATCATCCCCATCGAACCCGTCGCCCGCCTCCCTTCCCCATGCATCCCCTTCTGTGCGCAAGTTTGCCCGCGAACTTGGCGTAGACCTCACCAAGGTGTCGGGCTCAGGCCCCAAGGGCCGGATTACCCAAGAAGATGTGCAGAAGTTTGTGAAGGACGTGATGTCGGGTGCGTTGGCGGTGGGTGCTGCGCCCAAGGCCGCTTCTGGCGGTGGCGCGGGTCTTGATCTTCTGCCCTGGCCGCAGGTTGACTTCACCAAGTTTGGCCCCGTGGACGCGAAGCCCCTTTCGCGCATTAAGAAGATCTCGGGAGCAAACCTGCACCGCAACTGGGTGATGATCCCGCACGTGACCGGTAACGATGAGGCCGACATTACCGACCTTGAGGCGCTTCGGGTCCAGCTGAATAAAGAGAATGAAAAGGCCGGCATCAAGGTGACCATGCTTGCCTTCCTCATGAAGGCCGCCGTGGCCGCTCTTAAGAAATTTCCCGAGTTTAATGCCTCGCTTGATGGCGATACCCTGGTGCTCAAGCAGTACTTCCACATTGGCTTTGCCGCCGATACGCCCAATGGGCTTGTGGTGCCTGTGATTCGCGATGTGGACAAGAAGGGCGTGCTTGATCTTGCCGTAGAGACCTCTGCCATGGCCAAGAAGGCGCGCGATGGAAAGCTCTCGCCCTCCGAGATGCAGGGAGGGTGTTTCTCGGTTTCATCCTTAGGGGGAATTGGGGGCACCCATTTCACGCCGATTATTAACGCCCCTGAGGTCGCGATTCTCGGCGTCTCGAAGTCTTCGACCAAGCCCGTCTGGGATGGCAAGGCCTTTGTGCCGCGCATGATCCTGCCACTGTCATTGTCTTACGACCACCGTGTCATCGATGGGGCGTCGGGCGCACGGTTTAACGCCTATCTGGTTCAGCTTCTTGGCGACTTCCGCCGAATTGCGCTCTAACCGGCTGGCAGCGACTCGCTACTTTTTGAACAAGTAAGGACGCGGGTAGCTTCCCGCTCATGTAAAAGGAAAACAGGGTATGGCACAGGTTGAGCTGAGGGTACCGGACATAGGGGATTTTAAGGAGGTAGAGGTTATAGAGGTATTGGTGAAGGCTGGGGATGATATTGGGGTGGAGCAGAGTCTTATTACGGTGGAGAGTGATAAGGCCTCGATGGAGATTCCGGCGAGTGTGGCGGGGAAGTTATTGAGTCTGGCGGTGAAGGTTGGGGACAAGGTGAGTGAGGGCAGTCTGGTGGGGATGCTGGAGGCTGCGGGAGCGTCGACTGGCCCCACAACGGTCTTGCCCGCTAGCGGAGCTGAGGGGGTTACGGGTTCGGCTGGCGAGAATGTTGCGAAGCCATTCGAGACAACGAACCCGTCTCCCGAGGCCTCACAGGGAACCTCGACCCCGCCGGTCGCAGCCAATTCTCCGGTCAAGTCCTTCGCCGGCACTCCCGACCTCGAAACCGAAATGCTTGTTCTCGGCGCCGGCCCTGGCGGCTACTCCGCAGCATTTCGTGCTGCAGATCTTGGCATGAAGACCGTGCTCGTGGAGCGTTACAGCACTCTGGGTGGCGTCTGCCTGAA
>VGHK01000025.1 GCA_016868305.1 Betaproteobacteria bacterium
CGCGGCCGACATTGCCCGGGTTGATGCGGTACTTGGAGAGCGCCACGGCACACTCGGGCACCTCGGCCAGGAGCTTGTGGCCATTGAAATGAAAGTCGCCCACCAGCGGCACGGGGCAGTTCATCTTATCGAGCTGCTCGCGAACCGCAGGCACCGCCCGGGCTGCCTCTAAGGTATTTACCGTAATGCGAACCACCTCGGATCCGGCAAAGGCCAGGTCGCGCACCTGAATCGCCGTGCCTATGGCATCGGCGGTGTCGGTATTGGTCATTGACTGCACCACCACCGGGGCGCTGCCCCCCATTTGCACCTGGGTGTCGTTCCAGCGCACTACCACGCCATGGCTGGCACGACGGGGGGCAGGGCCGCAGGAAAAGGGCGCAGGGCTCTCAAGCCCAGGCTGGGGGTAACCGGAATGTTGCAGGTCGGCGGTCATGGTCTGACGCAGGAAGGTTGTCTGCCGTGCACGGCAATACGCTGGGTGATCTGGGTTCGGTCTTGAATGTCGCCGGCAAGCTGGCCACAGGCGGCATCAATGTCTTGGCCACGGGTCTTACGAATGGTGGTAACAAAACCCGCCTCGGTCAGGCGATCGGCAAAGCCACAGGCCACCCGGTACTCGGACCGCTGATAGCCCGAATTGGGAAATGGGTTGAAGGGAATGAGGTTGAACTTGCACTGCACCTCTGCGTTGGTTACCAAGGCAATGAGCTCGCGTGCTTGGACCGCAGAGTCGTTTACCCCACGCAGCATGACATACTCAAAGGTAATAAAGTCGCGGGGCGCTGCGGCAAGGTACCGGCGGCAGGCGGCCATGAGTTCGCGCAGCGGATATTTTTTGTTCAAAGGCACCAGCTGATCGCGCAGCGCATCGTTGGGGGCATGCAGCGATACCGCAAGGGCCACGGGGCAGTCTTGCGCCAGACGATCGATCATTGGAACCACGCCCGAGGTAGACACGGTTACCCGGCGACGCGACAGCCCATAGGCATCGTCGTGCAGCATGAGCTGCAGCGCCGGTACCAGGGCTTCGTAATTGAGTAAGGGCTCGCCCATGCCCATCATTACTACGTTAGAAACCGGCGCAAGCGCCTGACCGGGCGTTGCCCTAGCTGGCTGCCCCTGTGAATCCAGCCGATGCGCCTGCCGCGCCAAGAGCCGATTGGCAAGATGCAGCTGGCCAACAATTTCTGCCGTCGAGAGGTTGCGGGCAAAGCCCTGGCGGCCAGTGGAACAAAAAGGGCAGGCTACGGTGCAGCCCGCCTGTGACGAAATGCACAGGGTGCCGCGGTCGTCTTCGGGAATGAACACCGTCTCCACGGCGTTGCCTGCCCCGGCATCGAGTAGCCACTTGCGGGTGCCATCTGCCGAGATATGGTCTTGGATAACCTCCGGCGCCCGAATAGACGCCTTCTCGCTGAGTTGGGCGCGAAACGCCTTGGCCAGGTTCGACATGTCATTAAAACCTGTGGCGCGCTGCTGGTGCAGCCACTTGAGCAGTTGACGGGCGCGAAAGGGCTTTTCTCCGAGCCCAACCACCCAGCCCTCGAGGGCCTGGGGGGAGAAGCCCAAAAGGTTCACCGGGGGTGAACCCGCTGGCATCTCGCTTACCTCGCAATCACCCGACGACGTGATCGATCCTAGCGGCCGAAGACGGCCAGGGCTGGGAAGAAATAGGCGATTTCTTGGACCGCAGTATCGGGGCCGTCGGAGCCGTGTACGGCATTGGCATCGATGCTGTCGGCAAAATCGGCACGTATGGTTCCCGGGTCCGCCTTCTTGGGATCGGTGGCGCCCATAAGTTGGCGGTTTTTGGCAATCGCACCCTCTCCTTGCAGCACCTGCACCATGACTGGGCCGGAGGTCATGAACGCAACCAGGTCGTTAAAAAATGGGCGCTGGGCATGGACGGCATAGAAGCCCTCGGCCTCGCGACGAGAGAGGTGCATCATGCGCGCGGCCACCACCTTCAGGCCAGCATTTTCAAACCGGCTGTAGATCTGACCGATAACATTCTTGGCAACGGCATCGGGCTTGATAATGGAAAGTGTGCGCTCAACTGACATAATTTCGGTCCTTTATGCAAAGAGGAAATGAATTTTTTCTACCCAGCCCACTCTAAAGCCTAGCTGCCCTGGCCCACACGTGATCCGTGCAGTTCCAGATAACGAGAAAGGCCTATGGCGGCCAGGAAAACCCTTAAGTTCCTTAGGATTTAGGGCAGATCCGGCTGTTTTAATTGACTTATTTCACAAAAAATAGATTATAACGGTTTGGCTAACCCTCAAAAGGAGATCTACCGCCATGTTTCCTCAATCCAACCCTGCTACACGTTCTGAGCGCGCCCCTTCTGGCATTCAGAATAGGGTTTTGCGCAACACGTATCTCATGCTCGCTGCCACCATGGTGCCCACGGTTTTGGGGGCCTACGTGGGCATGGCCATGGGGTTTTCGTTCTTTGCGGGCAGCCCGCTAATCGGCATGCTGCTGTTCCTAGGCATTGCCTTTGGGTTTTTCTTCGCCATCGAAAAGTTCAAGCACAGCGTGGTGGGCGTTTACCTGTTGCTGGGCTTCACCTTTTTCATGGGCCTTATGCTCTCGCGCATCGTGGGTGCAGCGCTGGGCCTCGGTAATGGTGGCCAGCTCATCGCAGTGGCGGCAGGCGGTACCGGGCTGGTCTTCTTTGGCATGGCCTCCCTGTCTACGGTGATCAAAAAAGACCTCAGCGGCATGGGCAAGTTCTTGTTCATTGGGGTGTTGCTGCTCATCGTGGCATCAATTGCCAACATCTGGCTGCAAATGCCTGCGCTCATGCTTACTTTGTCGCTGCTTGCGGTTGTTATTTTTTCGCTCTTTCTGCTCTACGACCTGCAGCGCATTGTTAATGGTGGCGAAACTAATTACATCAGCGCCACGCTGTCGGTCTACCTGAGCATCTACAACATCTTTAGCAACCTGTTGGTGCTGCTTATGTCCTTCTTCGGCGGCAGCCGCGAGTAAGGAATCAGCCGCCGAGTAATCAGCCAATCTGGGGTTTTACAACGCCTCCAGACTTCACTGACGCTGGGTTTTACCAGTCCATCAAACTTTGAGAAAAGCTAGTGGGCAACCCAGCGAAGAAAGTCTGCCTGATGTCCTCAGGTCCTCAGGTCCTCAGTTATGGGATGCGTTAAACGAGGGCAAGCCTACTATGGGGCAACCAAGGCTGCTGCATTCCTACCGGCAATTGTGCCGAGTACCACGGCACTAAGCAGGCCATTACCCGACAAGTAGCCCGTATCGTCGGCCCCAGATAACCCACGGGCGGCGCCACCTCCTGCGAATAAGTTAGGAAACGTTTCCCGTGTGGCTGCCTTGAGAACGCGGGCTTGGGTATTAACTTCTAGACCACCTTGGGTATGAAATAGCGCTCCGGTGACTTGAACGGCGAACCACGGTGCAGTGAGCTGTTGATCTGGGCCGAAGCGGCGGCCAAAAGAGTCTGTACCACCGACCGCGCATAGTCGATCCACTTCCACCATGGTTTCAGTAAAATTTTCAAGGGGTACGTTGATAACTCCTGCTAACTCCTGCAGGCTGGCTGCCCTTTTAACAGCATTTACCGCATGGGCTTGGCGATAGTCTTCAAACGATAAAGCAGCCTGGTGTATACGCGAGTCGTAAATATTCCATACACATCGTTCGGGCTGTTGTAGAACAACACGTGCTTGCTCCGAATACCCAAGGTGCTCATTTGAAAACCGACGCCCCAGACGATTGACCTGTACTCCCCCTTGCATCATGAGAGCCCATGAAATCAGGGTTTGCTGAGGCCAAGCTAAAGACCCGTGTCCCTGGCAAGCAGCCAAATCGGCAGTTGCAGCGCCCAAATCCACCCCCCATTGTAGAGCATCCCCTTGATTACCGATATGGCCATAGAATACGGCGTCTTTCATGTAGGAAATGTACTGTTCGACTAGGATGGCGTTTCCGCCAAAGCCACTACAAGCAAGAACTAAGGCCTGACACCCAATTCGCTCACGGCTTCCGTCTGGCCGCTCTAACTCAAGGCCGATCACGCGGTCATTTGTATCGACAACGAGCGTGCGCACGTGGCACTGCGTCAAGATGTCTGCGCCTGCGTTCTCACAGGCTTTGAGTAAACTGCCCATAAGTTCCTCGCCCGTCCGACGCGGAGTGCAATGCATACGCATGACCGAATGCCCAGGATACAAAAACCCCTGAACAAGCTCCAAAGGAACACAGTGTCGATCTGATAGGTGCTCAAGTACGGAACCGGAGGCTTCAGCAACAGCATCGATTACATCGGGATTACCCTGTTGGTGATTTTTGGTTTGTATATCTTGCTTCATCAACAAGACGCTGTCGTTGATGCCTAGATCTTTTTGCCAGCGCGTTCCACAGGCGGGGATAAAGCCAGAGGACATAGCGGTGCTACCGCGAGGAAGTACATCGCGTTCGAGCACGAGCACCTCTTGACCATGATCTCTGATGGCTAGCGCAGCGGTTAAGCCACATGCCCCACCTCCTATAACGGCAACTGGCACCTCGGGTTCGATCCGAGAACCGGGAGGGCAGCGCTCGATCATCTGGACTGACTATTTTGAACTTGCCAGTGACCCAGGATCTGCCCAGCTGTCGATAGCCACACACCCGACTGCGAGCGTAAATACTGAAGGACTCGTTCAAGACATGCGATACGATGAGGTTGACCGACGAGCCAGGGATGAAGGCTAATACCCAACATGCGGCCTTGGTTGAGGGCACTGGCCTCTTCTTGCATGAAATCGATTGCATCAATGACTTGCTGTGCCCAAGAATCTTCGGAGTGCAGGTTATTACACATGACAAACTGATCTTCAATCTCAGTATTGAGTGGCATCATGTGCAGGTTACCCTTGTGCGGTAAAACGCAGTATGCCAAATCGTCATTGACCCAGTCCATGCAATATTCAAAGCCGGCCTCCGACAAAAGCTCCAGGGTATTCCAGCTTTGTTGGCGGGCAGGACTCAGCCAGCCAGTCACGCGGGGTTGGTAAACCTCCTCGAGCGTAGATCGACAACGCTGAACGAGCGCCGCCTCTTCGTCCCGACTCATGCCGTTATGCAGCAAGCTATCCATGTTCCAGCCATGCGCAGCAATCTCAACTTCTTTAAGGCTGGAGATATGTCCAACTAACCACGGATTCTGAACCGCAAGTTCGGCATTTATGGCCCAGGTTGATGGAATCTCGAATTTATTTAGTGCGTCAGCAACCCGAAAAACACCTACTCGGTTGCCATAGTCGCGAAGCGAGTAATGACGTAAATCAGGATAAGGCATGGTCATTCCGTTGGGCACCTTAAACGGAATCCCTTTTTGGTCGAGCGGATAATGCTGTAGCGAGACATTGACCCAGACAGCCACTGCTTTGCCATGAGGCCATGACACGGGAGACGATCTTCGAAGTAGCCGCCAATCAAACCAAGAGTGGTCGTTACCGTAGCGACGCAATGGATAATCGAGGTAGCTTTCAGGTAAGCTCATGCGGCACTCTTCTCGTTGGCAGGATGAGACGCAATGGCCCTCACGGCAGTGTCGTAATGGTTATGCAAATAGTGGCTGGCGATTTCACGGCCTGTCGCCACCCAGACATCAGAATGTCCAGTGATGTATTCGAGGGCTTCTTCAAAAGCTTTAATACGGTGCGGGCAAGCTATTTGGTAATTGTGTGTAGGAATACACATTACGGTTCCCGACCCTGCGCCTTCTTCATAAAGCCTATCAAAGTGGCGTTTTAGCATCTGCAGGTATTGGCGGGGTTCTACCTTATTCACCGCATACACAATCGTGTCATTCATCTCGAGAGAGTATGGCATCGAAATGAATTTTCGGCCGCTGCGAACATGCACTGGCGTGGGCTGGTCGTCATGGAATAAATCGCAGGTGTAGAAGGCCGCTTCGTCGCCAAACAACTCATAGCCAGCCTCGGAGAACAGGTCCATGGTGCGTTCTGAATGTGAGAGCGCTGGGGCTAAATATCCAGCACATCGTTGGCCGGTATGTTTGTAGATAGACTCTATCGAGTCTTTGATCATGGATTTCTCGATAGCCTCAGTCATCCCGTAGGTGTAGCGGGTGTTGTATATGCCGTGGCTAAAGAACTCCCAGTTACGATCTCGACACATAGAGATGATTTCGGGATGGTGCTCGCATAGCGCAACCGATAAGGAGATTGAGCCACGAATTTCATATTTATCGAGCAGGGCCATTTGCCGCTCATGGCCAACTCGGTTTCCGTAATCTCGAATACTGTACCCAGGAACACTGGGATGTGGCGTGGGCCAAGGCTTTCGCTGCGGGTTTTGGGGTGGGTCAAGTTCATAAAACTCGATGTTGGGGGCGACCCAAAATGCCAGTCGTGCGCCGTTGGGCCACGTGATCTTTGGGCGATTCTGGTACGGCCAATAATCATAAAGGCCTGGATTTGGCTTCATCGGGGCTCCGGCAAATTATTGTGCCAATGACTGCTGGTTTAACCACTCCAGCAAGGTTCTAACTTTAAGTACGTCAGCATATTTAAGAGCCAGGTCTGTAAGGTTGGCGTAGTGATAGCTTTCGTGTTTATCCGCGACACATTCCTCAGGCACGATGGTGCGGTATCCATGAGACAGGCTATCAACAGCAGACGCCCGCACACATCCAGAGGTAGAGCCGCCAGTGAGAATGACGGTATCAACGCGATGCCACACCAGCAAAGAGGCGAGCGGCGTTTCAAAGAACACCGAGGGCATGCGTTTGGTATATAGCACATCGCTTTTGGGGTCAACCTCGACCCGCTCATCAAACTCAGCGCGCTCAGATCCGTGCTTAATGTTTTGTAGAGAGTCAGGCGTATTAGTACGCGTGCCCCATACTCCGGCATCTTCGCCTGACGCCAAATAAGCTACACGGGTCCAAACGACAGGCCAATGCAGGCGACGAAACTCTTGCGCCAACTGATTAACATAGGCAATTTGATTCGGGTCGGTTTCATAAGCTGTTTTAAAAAGATCAGTTCGAGTGTAGGCCTTCTGAAAATCAACATTGATTAAGGCTGCCTTACGCCCAAAACCAAAAGCCGCCCTTTGTGGATTAGAAATAACTTCCTCGTATAGCTGTCGTGCTGTCTTGTCTGATTTGATCAAAATCGCCTCCCTATCGAGTTAAGTACGGATGTTCTCGGGACTATACCTTCGGCCCTGATCGAGAATGGTGGTAGTGCCCAGTAAGGCGTTGATACCTCGAAAGTCGAGCATGTGTGGGCGGAATGGGTCAGTGGTGCCGTGGGCTTTTAAACTTGCAAAAAATTGTTGGGCCATATGACCAAAAGCCCGAGCCAAAGCGCCCGGGAAGATCACGACAGAAAAGCCGTAAGCTTGGAGTTCGGTGGCAGATAGGACAGGCGTGTCTCCGCCCTCTACGATGTTAACCAGAACAGGAATACGTCCCGAAAACTGTTTATTAACCTCACGCATTTGATCGGTATCGCGAAGACCTTCAATAAACAGCACGTCTGCACCCGCTTCAACGTACCGATGCCCGCGGTCGAGCGCGGCCGCAAAACCTTCTACGGCTATAGCGTCGGTTCGACCTACTATCAAGGTTTCCGCGCTCGCTCGTGCATCGCAAGCAGCGCGAATTTTTCCAACCATTTCTGCAGTTTTCACTAACGATTTACCTTGCAAATGGCCGCATCTTTTTGGGAACTCTTGGTCCTCTATTTGAATAGCATTCGCACCTGAAGCCTCGAGAATACGTACCGTTCGAATCATGTTGATCGCGTTACCAAAACCCGTGTCTGCATCGACAATCAACCAAGCTGTCGTCGCTTCGCGTATGTGGCGCAGAGAGTCTGCAACCTCCGCCAAGCCAAGTAACCCGATGTCTGGACTGCCAAGTCGTGTATATGCAAGACTGGCGCCAGAAAGGTAGAGGGCAGTAAATCCAGATTGCTCAGCAATTTTTGCACCCAAACTATCGTAAACCCCCGGAGCTACTAATATCTCAGGGCTACTTAGTCGGTCCCTTAGCGGCCTCTCAACAGATGGGTTCATCGCGTCATTTGAAGCAAGTATGTACTTTTCATAGGCTCAAAATTTTAGCGCCTCTGTGTCACTTTGCAGGACATAAAGATATAGGGTAAGTCCTACACTCAACTAGGTGCGAAGTCGTGACCCGAAAGCCAAATATGGACGAGATTAGGGTAAATGCGGGGCGCTCTTTAAGCGTAAGTAAGGGTTAGTATAGGCAGAACTTTTGCCCTTAATCTTTAATCTTGATTATTCATAACACATTCGTTTTCTCCGTATGAGCGCATCGCTCTCTCTATTTGATCGCATTTGGTCTGAACACGAGATTCGTCATTCTGAGTCGGGAGAGAGTTTGTTGTGGGTGGATCGGCACTACCTGCACGAAGGCTCCTTTCATGCATTTGATCAACTGACCTCTCGCGGACTATCTGTGGCGGAGCCTGGGCTTACGGTCGGTATTACGGATCACTACGTGCCAACCGTGCGAGACGGATCAGTAGCGCTTGATCCGCAAATCATGGAGATGGTTGATCGCCTTGAGATAAATGCAAAGCGGCATGGTATTCCTGTAATCGGGCTCACCGATAGTAGGCAAGGAATCGTACATGTTGTTGGGCCGGAGCAAGGATTAACCCACCCAGGTTCAGTGGTTGTCTGCGGTGATAGCCACACCTCTACGCACGGCGCATTAGGAGCTATAGGGTTCGGTATTGGCGCGTCGGAGGTGGCGCATGTGTTGGCAACTCAAACGATTTGGCTGGCTAAGCCCCGAACCCTTTTGCTTCAATTTGATGGGCGGATGGCCAGTGGTGTAACGGCGAAGGATGTCGCCTTACACTGGATTAGTGCTTTAGGTGCTGATGGTGCGCGTGGATTTGCAATCGAATACTCGGGCTCTGCGATTCGAGAGTTGTCGATGGAGGCTCGCCTGACTCTGTGCAATATGTCGATCGAAGGTGGGGCGCGCTGCGGATTAATCTCGCCAGATCAGGTCACGATTGAAAGCCTTCGTGGTCGTCCTTCTATTCCAAAAGGGACAGATTTCGACCGAGCCAGTCGTCATTGGCTGGGCCTGGCAAGTACCGAGGTTTCTTGCTTCGATCAGAGATACGTTTTTCAGGCTGCGGATATTCAACCCACAGTCACGTGGGGGGTTTCACCAGAGGAGGCGCTACCGATACTGGCCCGTCTACCTGACCCAATAGACGCGGAGAACCCAGGCAAGGCGTCGCAAATAGCTGATAGCCTTGAATACATGGGCCTAACCCCCGGCCAAAAGTTGACCGATATAGCAATCGATAAGGTTTTTATTGGCTCTTGTACAAATTCTAGATTGTCTGATCTACGAGATGCGGCAGCTATACTCAAAGGGCAAAAATCGAAGGTTCCAGGGTTTGTGTCACCAGGCTCTAAGTGGGTCAAAAGCGCTGCGGAAGCTGAGGGTTTGCACGAAATTTTTCTTAGTGCCGGTCTACAGTGGCGCGAGCCCGGCTGTTCTATGTGCGTGGGCATGAATGGCGATCTTCTGCTTTCGGGAGAGCGCTGCGCTTCCACGACGAACCGCAATTTCAAAGGGCGTCAGGGACGTGGATCTCGAACGCACCTTATGTCACCCGCTATGGCTGCTGCAGCCGCCGTCGCTGGACATTTGGTCGATGTGCGAAGCTTTTCCGAGGCGCGTCTATGAGGCCTTTTGCTCATCTCCATAGCTGGGCGTGCCCCCTGCCTTTGAGCAACATTGATACCGATCAGTTGATCCCGGCGCGCTTCATGAGAACATCTCGATCTCAAGGTTACGGCGAATTCCTGCTCCATGACCTTCGTAGAAATGAGGACGGTAATTTAAGGACTGATTGGCCTTTAAATAAGCCTGCAGCTATTGACGCAGGGGTGTTAGTTACACGAAAAAATTTCGGGGCAGGATCGTCTCGTGAGGCAGCGGTCTATGCGCTTATTGATGGCGGTTTTCGATGCGTTGTCGCACCGAGCTTTGGAGATATTTTTGCCTCAAATGCTGTTAATAACGGATTGTTGCCGGCGGTGGTTACCGAGCAAGATGCTGAACTGTTACTTGGTGCGCTTGGAAATCACGGGTCTCTCATTGATGTGAGCCTGGAGCGGCAAATTATCTCGTTGGCAAGTACGCAGATTTATTTCGAGATCAAGCCGAACTGGAAGATAAAACTTATCAACGGATGGGATGACGTAGCGTTGACTCTCAGTATGAAGGGCGAGATTCAGGCTTTTCGTCAGAAACGATCCGTCAATTTTTCGTGGTTGTTCCTTTAATCAGTGCTGAGCGCTGCCTTTTTTTAATAAATGGAGAATATGGTATGAGAAAGCAATTTTTAGCGGCGATGGGGTTGGTTGCGGCAATTGCGTCGGCATCACAGGCCTATGCAGTAGAACGGATCTCTGCGGTTCACGCCTTTTCCCCATCATTGATCTACACGCAAAGTTTTTTAGACTTTGTCAAAAAGGTCAACGAGAGGGGTGCAGGAGTCGTACAAATTGATGTTCGTGGCGGTCCGGAGGCAATCGGCCTGCCTCAGCAGCCAGATGCGGTCCGCAACGGTGTTGTTGACATGGCCTATACCGCAGCAAGTTTCTATGGAGGTACCGTGCCAGAGCGAGATGCATTGGTTGCATCAAATGCCAACGCGATTCATGCGAGAGGAAATGGCGGCATTGATTTGCTCAATCAGATTCACCAGCAAAAAATGGGGGTCTACTACCTAGGATGGTTTGATAGCGGTATTTCGTATAACCTCTATACGATAAATGAGCCCAAGTTAGATGCCCAAGGTAATTTAGACGTTTCTGCTTTGCGTCTTCGAAGCAACCCGGTCTATGACGCTTTTTTCAAAGACGTCTTGGGTGCTCAGCCAGTAAGTATTCCAACGCCTGAGGTCTATTCGGCTTTGGAGCGTGGTGTGGTTAATGCGACCGGGTGGACCCAGATTGGACTCAAAGATCTGAACTGGGATCGTTTTCTGAAGTACCGAATTGAGCCATCCTTCTTTTCTACCGATATGGGCGTTATCGTAAACCTAAGTAGATGGAATCGTTTAAGCCCACAGGCCAAAAAGGTCCTTCAGGATGTTGCAATAGAACACGAGCGTGCAACTGCCGAACGCTTCATTGATCTCGGTAGCAAGCAGCGGCAAGAAATGATCGCCTCTGGTATGCGTGTTGTGACCTTACAAGGCCCTGCTGCTGCAAGATTTTCTCAAGCTGCACGAGAGGCAACATGGGCCCGTATGCGTACCCAGATGGAGCGCCATTCTGATGGGCTCAAGAACTACGACCGTTTGATCTCACTATTTAATAGGCAGTAACACTATTAACACAAAGGGCGCCTAGCGCCCTTTGTGTGTTAGGGTCCTGCACAGCCAATGATCTCAGTGGGTGCCATGCGCTCTATCCGGTTTGTATACGAAAAATTCTTGCAGGCCATGGTTGTTCTTGCGGGTATGACCTTGGTTTGGCTCATGCTTGCAGTTGTAATCTCGGTCATCCAGAGAAACCTGGGCATTCAGTCTTGGGCATGGCTCTTTATCTCGACCGAATACGGCATGTTTTATCTAACGTTACTGGGTGCCCCTTGGTTGGTGCGTAAGCGCGGGCATGTTCATATCGAGCTCTTAACGGCGTCCTTGCCTGGCAGATATCTAAATGCTTTTAGCCGCTTAATTGCTCTGTTGGCAGCGCTTATCTGTTTAATCATGGCCTTGAAGGGTCTCGAACTCGTGATGACAAATATAGAGCGAGGTGATCTAGACATTCGAGCGTATTTCTTTCCAACATGGATTTTGAGTCTGGCGTTTCCCATTAGCTTTGGATTGATGACCGTAGAATATGCCCGATTTGTCTTTGGCTCTGAAATAATGCATACAGGTGTTGCGGGGGCCCTAGAATGATGGAATGGTACTGGGCCCTTTCTTTTTTATTGGGCCTTGTTGTCATACTCATGGTAATGGGACTTCCCATAGCATTGGCTTTTCTGGGTGGTAATGTTATCGGGGCCTGGTACTTTATGGGGGGGGGCAACGGCATTATTCAAATTTTGAGTAATGGCTTTGGTTCTTTATCTAGTTTCAGTTTGGTGCCTATTCCCTTATTTCTACTGATGGGTGAACTCTTCTTTAGGTCCGGTCTGGGAATGCGTATGTTTAACGCGATCGACATGCTACTTGGTCGGGTGCCCGGAAGGCTCTCCTACGTCACGGTTATTGGAGGAACGGGGTTTGCCACAGTGAGTGGGTCGTCGATGGGTTCAACCGCATTGTTGGGTTCTGTATTGGTTCCCGAGATGGTTCGAAGGGGCTACAAGAAGCACATGGCAATTGGCCCCATTTTAGGTACTGGTGGTCTCGCAATTATCATTCCACCCTCCGCGTTAGCGGTGCTTCTGGCGACTTTGGCGAAAATAGACATTGGAGCACTCTTGGTGGCGGGCATCTTGCCAGGGCTCTTACTCGCTTTACTCTACATCGGCATGGTCTGGATACAGACGAGAATTGATCCTTCCGCAGCGCCTGCATACGATGTCCCTGCTGTCCCGTTGCGCACAAAGGTTCGAGTTGTATTGACCGATATTATCCCGATGGTCGCTGTGATGGCGCTAATAGTGGCGATGCTTCTTACAGGCTGGGCAACACCCTCCGAGTCGGCCGCCTTCGGCGCGTTAGCAGTGCTTATTTTAAGCGCGCTATACCGCTGCCTGTCGTGGAAGACGTGGATCCAATCTGTTGAGGGCGCGCTGAAGGTCACCCTTATGGCTTTTCTAATTGTCTTTGGCTCTGCTACGTTCAGCCAACTTCTTGCTTTTTCGGGTGCGTCAAGTGGGCTTATTCAATGGGCTACTAGCTTTGACTTGAGCCCTGTTTTGATGCTGCTGGCTATCTTTATGGTTTTACTCGTCCTAGGCACCTTTATGGAGCAGATTTCAATTATGCTACTTACGGTGCCATTTTTCTTTCCTTTGGCACAGTCAATCGGTTTTGATTTGATTTGGTTTGGTGTGATTGTGATGCTGGCCCTTGAGATTAGTTTTTCTACCCCGCCTCTAGGACTCTTACTGTTTGTGATGAAGGGAGTTGCGCCCACTGGAACAACAATGAAAGAAATATACGTTGCGGCTATTCCATATATTTTTTGTTCAATGCTCCTAGTCGGTTTGTTAATAATTTTTCCCTCTCTAGCAACTTGGCTGCCGAGCTACCTAGTCCGTGCTGAATAACTCTATTTTCCAAGTCATGCCGCTTGGGGAAAATCCTAGAGGCCCTTTTTTATCGCGCAGAAGAACCTCGCTTCCAAGCGCAAACCCCAGGGCGTAAAGCCCGAAAGAAGCTCAAGCCCCGGCGGAAAACATCGCGATCGACTCCACATGGGCGGTCTGGGGAAACATATTCACCACACCTGCCTGGCGTAATACCCAGCCACCCTGGTGCACCAGAATTGCGGCATCGCGGGCCAGCGTGGCAGGGTTGCACGAGACCATCACCAGCCGCTTGGGCAGCGCTATAAAAGGCCGGGCACCGGCCTTAGCGCGACTATTTAAGCCAGCTAAGGCCTCACACAAGGCCTGGGCCCCTTCGCGCGGGGGGTCAATCACCACGCGGTCAAATGGGCCCTGGGCCGCAAGCCAGTTCTCTTGCGGCTCGAATAAATTTGCCTGCAGAAACCGCGTGCGCCCACCCAGCCCCAGGGCATCGGCATTGGCCTGGGCCTGGGCCACCAGGGCAGCACTACCCTCGACCCCAAAAACCTCTGCCGATCGCTGCGCCAGCGGCAGGCTAAAGTTTCCAAGGCCACAGAAAAAATCCGCCACACGATCGGTAGGCTGCGGGTCAAGCAGGCCAATAGCCCGGTCTACCAGGGCGCGGTTCATCGCAAAGTTCACCTGGGTAAAGTCCACTGGCGAGAAAGGCATGGTGATGCCTGCGCTCGGCAGTCGGTAAGACAAGGGCTGGGCACTGCTCGCACCCTCTAGCCTATGGGCCGACTGCGGGCCAGCAGGCTGCAGCCAGATGCTGACCCCATGGTCGGCTGCAAAGGAGCGAAGCTGCGTGAGGTCTTGCTCGGAGGGCGGCGCCATGACGCGTAACACCCAGACGGTCTGGTCTTCGCCTGCGGCAAGCTCCACCTGGGGAATCTGTCGGGCGATCGAAAGCCCCTCCAGGCAGTCCCGCAAGGCAGGCAGCAGCGCCCCAGCCTGCGGCACCAGCACCGGACAGCTATGCATCTGTGCCACATAACTGCTCGCCCGCTCACGAAACCCAATGAGTAGCCCGCCTTTCTTGTCTACCCAGCGCACTGAGAGACGCGCCCGGGTCCGATAGCCAAACGCGGGACCCCGCAGGGGTGACAAGACCTCCTGTGGGCGGATGCGGCCGATATGCCAGAGCGTATCTTCGAGCACCCGTTGTTTATAGGCAATCTGCGCCTCTGCCGAGGCATGCTGTATCGAGCAGCCGCCACAGACGCCATAGTGCGGACAGCCCGGTATCACCCGATCAGGGGAATGGCTGTGCCAGTGCACAGCCTGGGCCTTCATGTACGACGGGCGCTCACGCAGCACCTCTGCATCAACCCGTTCGCCGGTCAAGGCGCCGGCAATAAAGACCACCTTGCCCTCATGTCGGGCGATGCCCTGGGCCTCCAGGTCTACCGACTCAATCACAAGGCCTTCAATGCGCCGGCCCGGGCGACGCGCCCCTATCGTGCGCCTTCCCACTAAAGGTTCCAGGCAGCCAGAAACTTCTCCCAGTGCGCCCCGCGCAGCGGTGCCTTTTCATTCCCGAGCTGCGTGGTAATCCAGTCGTGCACCAGACGATATTCGGCATCGCAATCTGTGTGCTGGATCTCACCGCGTACCAGACGAAACCGCTGGTAGAGCAGGTAGGTGTTCACCACGTCGGTCTCGCAGTAGGCGGCCACCGCCTCACCGCGGCCGGCAAGACAGGCATCCCATACCTTAGCGCCATCTTCTCCGAGTTTTCCGGGAAGACCACAGAGCTGGCTTATGGCATCGAGCGGGGCATTGGCCCGCGACGAATGACTCGAGAGGACATCCATCAGGTCAAGGTGGCGACTGTGATACCGGTTGAGATAGTTGTTAAAACGAAAGTCACGATTGGCATCGCCCGTATCCCAGTACTGGGCAGCAGCCACCCCCTGAATCAAGGCACGATGGTGCAAGACTGGCAGATCGAAGCCAGTGCCGTTCCAGCTCACCAGCTGAGGCGTGTGCCGCTCAATGACGCCAAAGAACTGCCGCAGCCGGTGAGCCTCATCGGCATTGCTCGTGCCATAGCCCTCGCCCAGACATCGCACCTGAAATCCTTGGTCGTCGCGAAAGGCGCAGCCAATAACCCAGATGCGCTGCAGGTACAGGGGAAGAAAGTCGCTCTGGCCTTTTGCCAGGCGTTCCGAAACCACCTGGGCCACCCCATCGGCATCAGAGAGCTCGGAGCCAATCGAGCCCATCTGCCGCATCCCGGAGACATCGGGGATGGTTTCCAGGTCAAAGACCAGAACGGGCGTCACTAGCGTATAGGAAGAAATCCGATCGGGTCTACCGGCTTGCCCGAGCGACGGACCTCAAAGTGCAGCATGGGCCGGTCCGCATCCGACATGCCAAGCTCGGCAATCTTTTGGCCCCGCCGTACCGTCTGCCCTTCCTTCACCAGTATGGCCCGGTTATGGGCATAGGCCGTGGTGAAGTCTTGGTCGTGCTTAACGATAACCAGGTTGCCATAGCCACGCAGCCCGCTGCCGCTGTATATGACGCGGCCATTCTCGGCCGCAAAGATGGCCTCACCGGGTGCGCCCGCAATCGCCACACCCTTGCTTCCCCCTTCTGCAAAATTAGTGATCAACTGACCATTAGCAGGCCATGCCCACTGCAGGCCTGCAGGGGCCGGAGCTGCCGTGGATGCGGGGGGAGGCGCAGCACTGGCCATCTCGGCTGGCGCCTGGGCACTACCGCCGGGGGCTGCGGCGGGAGGGCTGGGCTCGAGAGGCCGCACCTGAGCCGCTCCGGCCGATGGCACCGCAGCGGCCTGCGAGCCAGGCGGGGCAGAGGTATCGGCAGGTGTCGGGCCAACGGGAGACACAGGAACCGCAGCGACCGAAGGCGCTGGCGCCGCCGGCCGGGCTGGCGAGATCCGCAGAAGACGCCCGACCTCGATAATGTTGGGATTGGAAATATCGTTGGATGCCGCAAGCTCTCGCCAGTCAACGCCATGCTCCAGTGCAATACCGATTAAGGTGTCGCCTCGCTTGACTCTGTAAAAGCCCGTTGGGGTAGGCTCCTGATATGCAGGGGCAGGGGCTGCTGCGGAGGCAGCAGAGGTAGGCGCCGCAGGCTTTTTGGCGGGAGCCTGCGGGGCTGCCTGAGAAGAAGTGGCGGCTCCGACAGGACGCGATTCCACCGGTGCCTTGCCTTTGGGCGCGGCACAGCCCGCAAGAACAACAAACCCTGCCACCAGAAAAAAACGACCCGTCATGACTGCAGCCCCCGAAGAATGGGCACGAACGACACCTCCTCAAATTCACGGCGTTCAAAGGCCGGCGCCGCGCCCGCCACTGCCTGCGGCAGAAGCCTAAGCACCACCAGACGCTGTGTCGGCGATCCAATGGGTGCGACCAGAACGCCACCCGGCTCTAATTCTCTCAACAAATGCTCCGGTATGCTCGGCATGCCTGCCGCCAGAAAGACAGCCCGAAAGCGGCCGAGGCCCGAAGGCAGCTGCATGCCATCGGCATGCAGCAGGTGCAGGTTAGGCAGCTTTAGGGCAAACAGGTTCCGTCGGGCCTGACGGTGTAGCCCCGCAATGCGCTCCACAGAGACCACTTCATCAAATACCCGGGCAAGCACCGCCGCCTGATAGCCGCAGCCGCCGCCAATTTCCAGGGCCCGCCCCCTGCCTGTTGATGGGAGCCTGTCTCTGGACTCCCCAGGTTCCTGCACCCCAGGCAATTGCCGGGGCGAAAATCGGGGTCTGTCCCCGGATTCCCCGAGGGCCGACCGGGCCAGGGCGACGGCGCGGGCCACCACGTAGGGCTGCGAAATGGTCTGGGAATGGCCAATGGGAAGAGCGGTGTCTTCGTAGGCACGGCTCGCCAGCGCAGGATCGACAAACAGGTGACGCGGCACTGCCCTCATGGCCGCGAGCACCTCTTCGTCGTTAATACCCTGCTGGCGCAGTCGGGCAACCATGCGGTCGCGAAGACGTTCGCTGGTAAGGCCTTGGGCAGAACCCTCTGGCGAGGCTGCTGATGCCGCAGCAGCCGTGGACCCTGGTAGGGCCCCCGCAGCTAGCCCGGTTGTCTTTGTCCGCGCAGCAGCCTGGCCACCCCATTTGGGCTTGAGCGCAAGCGGCGGGGGAAGCTCAGGTCTGTGGCCTGGCCTTATCGGAGGTCTTCCAGCCATTCGGTCACCGGCGAGAGACCATCGCCATCGGCGAGGTCGACCCGCAGCGGAGTGATTGCCACCTGGCGGTTGGCGAGGGCAAAGAAGTCTGTGCCGGGGCCGGCATCACGAATGCCACCAGGGGCGCCCACCCAGAACATCGACTCGCCGCGGGGCGACGCCACCCGCACAACCGGCTGCGACACATGCCGACGGCCCAGCCGACAGACGGTCATCCCAGACAGATCGCCAAGGGCCACACCGGGGATATTCACGTTGAGCAGTCTGGCCTGGGCAAAGGGCTTGCGCATGAAGCCAGAGACGATACGCTGGACCACATGCACGGCAGTGTCGAGATGGGCAAACCCACGATCGGCCAAGGAGAAGGCCACCGACGGAATTCCCAACAGAAACCCCTCCATGGCAGCGGCCACCGTGCCAGAGTAGAGCGTGTCTTCGGCCACGTTCTGGCCGTTGTTAATGCCCGAGACCACCAGGTCGGGGCGATGGTCAAGAAACCCGGTAACTGCCACATGCACACAGTCGGTGGGGGTGCCATTAACATAGTAAAACCCGCTTGAGGCCTGCCGCACGTAAAGTGGTCTATCCAGCGTAAGAGAGTTGCTTGCCCCGCTGCGATCGGCCTCGGGGGCCACCACCGTAACCTCGCCAAAGCCGCGCATGGCCTCGGCCAGCGCTGCTATTCCCGGAGAAAAATAGCCATCGTCGTTACAGACCAGAATACGCATAAATCAGGATTCGCCCTCGGCAGGCCAGTCTCGAATGTAGGCCTTGAGCATACGGTTCTCAAAGCTCTGGGCGTCTAACACCGCGCGGGCGACGTCATGAAACGAGACGACCCCAAGAATGGCATCGCCCTCCGTGACGGGCAGATACCGCTCGCCACAGCGGTTCATGACTTCACGCAGGGTGTCAATGGTCATGTCTGGCGATGCACAGGTGGGCCGAGTGTTCATCACCTCACTGACTAGAATCTGGTTCATGGTGGGGGTCGGCCCAACCCGTTGCTCTTTTTGCCGCTTAGCCAAGACCACCAATATCTCACGAAAGGTGAGCATGCCCGCGAGGCGGTTGTTGTCGAGTACCACAAGCGAACCGATATCTTCCTCAGCCATCAGAATCACGGCATCAGACAGCGTCTGACTCGGTGAGGCACTGAGCATACGATTGCCCTTGAGCTTTAAGATGTCTTGGACTTTCATAGTCTCGGCTCCTTATGCAGTCTCGATATGATACGGGTCATGTCACTTACTGAGATCCTGGTTATCTACTATAGCCGTCATGGGGCCACTGCGACACTGGCGCAGTCGGTCGCCGATGGCGTGGAATCGGTGGCGGGCTGCGCTGCCCGTCTGCGCACCGTGCCTGCGGTCTCGGCCCTGCACGAAGCGAACGCCCCAACAGTGCCGGCTTCCGGCCCACCCTACGCAGAGCCAAAAGACCTCCTTGAGTGTGCGGGGTTGGTCTTGGGATCGCCCACGCGATTTGGAAACATGTCGGCAGCCATGAAATATTTTGTCGACAGCAGTCTGAATGCCTGGCTCGCGGGCGACCTTATTGGTAAGCCCGCTGGCGTGTTCACCAGCACCGGCAGTCTGCATGGGGGCCAGGAATCCACTCTGCTGAGCATGATGTTGCCCCTGCTTCACCATGGCATGCTAATCGTGGGGCTGCCCTATTCCGAGCCCGATCTTGGCGCCACACAGACAGGGGGAACGCCCTATGGGGCTTCGCATGTGGCGGGCAGCGATGGCAGACGCCCTGTGTCTGACGAAGAACGCCGCCTCGCGCGGGCCCTGGGAAGGCGCGTGGCCGAGCTGGCCCAGCGCCTGGGGCGCAGCCGCGCGTGAGACAAGCGCACCAACCAGGGTATAGCAGCCCGTGAGACAGGCCCATCAGCCAGGGCGCAGCCGCGCGTGACTGCTCCACCGCCAGTGCCACCACCGCAGCTGCCTGCCGCAGACGGCAGACGGGCCGCGTTTTTCTGTGGGCTGATGATTGCCTATGGCCTGGCCTGGGAGGGCTTTGTCGACCCCATTCGCGATGGGTCCTGGCTCTGGCTCAAGGTTCTGCCTCTCGCCCTGGCCCTACCGGGCCTGCTGCGTGGGCGCATCTACACCTTTCAATGGATGTCGCTGCTTATATGGCTGTACGTCTGCGAGGCCCTGGTACGCATCATCGGTCTGCACTGGCTTGAGCGGCTTCTGGCCGCGGGCTGGCTTGTGCTTTCTCTGGCCTTAACCGCGGTTATTCTGCAGGCCATACGCCGCTACAAGCGGCAGCAGCCAAAAACACCGGAGCTACCTTAGGGGCGGGGCGCTGCAACCGCTGAGCCTTCGCTATAGCCGCTATTACGGTGACAGTTTACTTAATTCCCCTACGGGGAATTAAGTAAACTGTCACCGTAATACGTAATAGAAACTGTCACCGAAATACCGTAATAGCGTAATCCGTAATCTAAAAAATCTTGGTGACCGAAAGTAAAAACCGCGGGTCGGATCGGGGGTCACTGCCGCCCAGGTCTTTCTGGGCCTTGGCCAGAAGCCCTTCCACAGACCAGCCTAGGCTGTTGTTCCACCGAAATCCCAGACCATAAGACGCCAAGGGAAAGCGCTCTGCTGGGTCATCTTCGGTGGCGTTTACCAGCCGACTCGCGGCCACAGCCCGCTTGGTTGCTCGAGCATAGTCGGCAAAGACAAAGAGTTGTAGCCGTGGGTTTTGGCCCATCCAGGCAAGGCCTGCAAGGGTATCGGGTGCGACCGCATAACGCAGCTCAATTAGCCCGCCCAAGCCGGTGTCTCCGGCAATCGCTCCGCCATCGTAGCCGCGGCCAATTCCGCCACCCCCAAAAGAAACCTGCTCCCCAGAGGCCAGCGTGTCGCTGGTGGTCTGGCCCTGCAGACTGAGCTGCAGACTCCACTGCTCAGCCAGACTCTGCGTGCGCTGCAGACTGGCGGAAAACTTAAAAAAACCGGGTTCGAACCCGGCCACCGATGGGTTCTTGCACCTAAAGTCGTAGTCACTGCGCCGTCACGCTCCCAAGGCAGACAGCCCCTTGGCAGCGCCCATCGTAAGGCTGGTCTGGCTGCTGGCGTCAGAACCAACCCAGGCGCCTGAGAAGTCGAGCACCGATGACCGGTCACGGGTAGCGGGGGATCCATCGGTGCAGTCGGGGCTAGGCACCCCGGTGATCCGGCTTTGATTGAAGGCCAGGCCCGACTCAACATAGACCGAACTCTCTCGGCCACGGATCAGTGCATAGCGCAGCCGAGGGGTCACCGAATGCGACAGGCTAAAGACATCCAGCCCCAGTACCTCGCGAATGCTTCCCGCTGGCCGCGCCCGGGCCTCTAGCGCACCCACGCTCGCCACGATACCCGTGCCGGCAAGACCCCAGGCATACCGTGCATTGACGGCACGCAGCTTTTCGGCGTCTGCAGAACTATTAAAGCCCAGACTTAATGCGCCCGGATCTAAAAAAGGATTGGTGAAGCTGGCATTCGCGCTCAGACCCAAAGTGCCCAAGGTTTTAGAAGAGGCGTTGTTCACCGCCAGTGAAATGACCGGGGGTCCTGGATCTGCCATGGAGATCACCAATTCGGAGGCCCCAAGGCCGGTGCCCGGCCGCAGCACACCACCGCCTGCCAGGCCGGGAATGTCGTTCAGTGTGAGCAAGGCCCGTTCGAGACTCGCCAGGTCGATTGGCCGCTGGGTTGTAATTCTGGCCATCAGACGCTCTACCTTCTCGCGCATCTGGGGCGTGCCCCCTTCGGCCGCAACCGACTCAATAACGCCCTCGATCACCTGCACGCGAATCAGACCGTCCTTCACCTGCTGCGGCGGAATAAAAACGCGCACCAGAAAAAAACCATCGGCGCGATAGCGCTGCTCAAGGGCATCGGCCGCCTTTCGAATGGCCTCTAGGCCCACGCTCTGGCCTAGGAGACCTGCAAAGACCTGGTCCACCTGGGCCCGCGGATAGCGCGAGGCCCCTTCGACCACAACCCCTTTCAGGGTAAAGACGAGTTCGTCGACGGCCCGGGGAACAGGCGATTTTTCAGGTGTCTCAATGCGCAGGTCAAAGTTGGGCACCGAGGGCAATGGCAGGCTGGGCGGGCGCAGTCGGGTAATGTCTGCCTCTGAGGGCAGTCGCACGGTCTGGGCTACTACCCAGTGAGGCAGCGCGAAAAGCGCCAGGGCCAGCACGGCCCCGCAGGCTGGCCTTGCCCTAAAGACTCTGGGGCCCTGGACCACGAGAGGTTTGTTCTTCCCGTTATTTATCCTCCATCACAATTCTTGTGGATACCAGCCCCTGCGCGATGCGGTCAGCATGAAACCGCGCCAAAGGCTCTTCGGGGTAGTGCAATAACAATTCAGAAAAGGGGTGTTGTATTTCCTGCTGACTCGCCTTGTCGTTGGTTAACAAGGCATAGGCAGCGCCATAGTCTTTGGCATAGCCCGAGGCCTGCTGCGCATCTGATACAGGGCTGTAGAGGGTGACGGCGTTTTGCTTGCCCTTCAGAACCACATCGCCAATTGGCAGAAAGGCCAAACCGGGGCAGCGGTCAACGATCTCCTGGGTGCAGCAGACACGGGTGCCGAAATATTTGTTGACGCCCTCGGTGCGTGCCGCTGTGTTTACCGTGTCGCCCAGTGCCGTGAAATCCATACGCGCGTTCGAGCCAAAGTTGCCAATCGTGGCCAGGCCGCTGTGCACCCCAATACGGGTGACCCCTAAGGGTACCCCCTGGGCATTTTTTGCCTTGCGAAAGTCTTCGGCGTAGGCATCGAGGGCCAGAGCGCAGCGCACCGCGCGCTCGGCATGGTCTGCTTGGGCAATCGGCGCATTAAAAATCGCCATAACCGCATCACCAATAAATTTGTCGACCGTACCGCCATGGGAAAAGACAACGGCACAGGCGCCGTCAAGGTAGCTGTTCAACACCTCTGCCAGCGCCTCCGAGCTCAGCCCCTCCGACAGCGTGGTAAAGCCCGCAATATCGGTAAAGATAAAGCTTGCCTCTTGCCGGGTGCCGGTAATCCGCAGCGCATCGGGGTTCTCCACCAACTGGCTCACCACCGCGGGAGAGACATAGCGCGAGAAGGCCCCTTGCACAAACTGTCGCTGCCTGCGCTCTGCGCGACCAATCAGGGCGTCCATCATCCAGAGCGATAAGGCAAGCGCCAGCGTAGGCGCCACCAGGGGAATCAAGCCAAGGCCATGGGCATAGCCCCAGAGGCCCCCTACCCAGAACACGACCACCACCACTAGGCCCGAGACAAGGCTAAACAGAATACCCCGCTTGGCAAGCCCCAGGGCCATGCCAATCAGCGAGAGCAGCAGGCCCACCCCCAGCATGCTCGCAAACGAGATCTCTGGCGCAGCCCGCCCGGTGATCAACTGATCAGCCGAATGGGCCTGCACCAGAATGCCTGGCATGTTGCCGTCGTCATCGTCGCGTACCACCGCCAGGGGGGTGCGGTGCCGGTCAGTAATCGAGACCACTGCGCCAACCAGTACCAGCTTTCCCGCAAACCAGTCTGCGGGCAGCACGGCCGCAGCATGCGCCGGAAAGACGCGAAAGGGCAGCGTGTCGGGGTCGGGCCGCGGCCGCCAGGCAATCGCAAGGGGCTGCGGCTGCGTCTGCACCCCAAAGACTTCGGCTGCCTTGCGGGCAAAGCTTACGGGCATGCCGGGCTCGGTCTCCCCCGGAAAGATCCAGCGCACCGCGCCATCAAATGGGTCGGTGGCAAAGTTGGCAGAAGCCCGCAGGGGCTCAGGCACAAAGGTATTGAGATAGGCCAGCTGGTCTTCATTGACCACTGAGGGCGTCACGGTATAGCTCACAAAAACCGGAATCCGCATCGACCGCAGGGTCTGGGCAAGCTGCGCATCCTTCTCGGGCTCTGTGGGCTGATCAAACAAGATATCCAGCCCGACTGCCTTGGCGCCTTTGGCCTGTAAGGTTTCCAACAACGCGGCAATAAAGGCGCGGTCCACCGGAGAGCGGTAGGGAAAACTGGTAAGGGTCTCTTCGGTAATCGCTGCCAACACAATCGACTCAGACTGCGGCTGCGGGGGCTGAAAGGCTGCCAGACGAATATCGGCGGCAACCTTTTCCAGACTGTTCAAGAAGGCCAGCCCCCAGGTCAGGCCCGAGGCAAGCACTGCCGCCGCCACTGCTACCGCCAGACCCGAGAGCCACTGCGGGCGGTTTTTGGTAGTGGCCAAAAGGGCGCCTCTAGTTTAGGCCTGGGCCGGTACTGCCCGGAATGGTTCTGTTATCGCTGATAGATTGTGCTCCCAGGAGAACTAAACTGCCGGTGAAATCATTCGCTACGTTTGCTAGCACCAGACTAGTCGTACTCGTTCCCTTCAACGTTACGCCCCCAGTACCAGAGATTTTCCCGTCGAGGGTGGAATTTTCAGAGATCTCAACAAACAATCCAGACGACTTAATTGACCCGGCTGTGGAAGAGAAAACTTTATCTGCAAACAGGGTGAGCTTGCCGCCTAAACCAATCTGAGCCACTAGGTTAATCTGCCCAGGTACGGCAGCGGGTAATTCATAAGCAGGCTCCCCTGCGAGTAGTATCAAGTCCCCTGCTAGACTAATGGGCTGTCTTACGGCAATAACTCCAGCCATAGCAGTGAATGACCCACTTGCACGCACCCCTTCCGCATGTAACGTCAACCTACTAGACGACCCCGAATCTATCGGAGCGTTCACGAATATGGAACCTGAGCCAACTCCACCCGGTGAGAAAAAGACCGGAGCGCTAGCCCCTGTGTATGGGGAGAAATTACTTGGGGGCGCTTCAGAGAATGCGAGGATCCCGGTCAGAAGCGGAGTAGCAGGCTCGTAGAGCACCCCAGACGTTCGGAGTGTGACGTTACTTGTCATCAATGCAGTACTAATCACTCCCGGGTTCGCAACCACTCCGTAGGTCGGTAGCACAGAATTCGCCTGGTCAGAAATATAAATATCCGGCGGATCCAGCAGCCACAACCCCGCCTTACCTTTGCTGGCCCCAGCGTCCACCTGAATGCTGTCGACACCCAGCCAGTAGCCAGATGTCTCAATGCGGCCGCCATCGCCGCCCTGTAAGCCGCCTCGGGCCTTAAAGCTGCCCAGGGCATAGGTCTTGGAGGCACCAGGCCACCACGGTGCCGCCGTTACCATTGCCCAGGGCACTGGCATCTAATAACGCGCCGGCATCCACGCGCACTTCTAGGGCAGAAGGCCGGCCAGCCACCAAGGCGCCCTGCCATCCCCCGCCGACATAAATATCGCCACCACCGGAATCGCCCGTTGCATTGACCACCGCGCCGTCTTGCAAATGCAGCCTTTGGCCAAAGACCTTTACGGTAATGCGGCCCGACTTTCCAATGAGCACCCCGTTAGGGTTGAGCAGCCAGACCTGGCCATTGGCCAGAATGCTGCCATCGATACGCGAGGCCTGCGCACCCGTAACGCGATTAAGCGCAATGGCGCTGGCATTTGGCTGCACAAACTGAATGCTGATGTCTTTGGCAACATTAAACCGTCGCCAGTCAATGACCGCCTTTTGCGACGACTGCTGCACAACCGCACGTTGGGCGTTGGAGAGGTCTATGGTGGCGCTGCCTGCGCGCAGCACGGGGTCGACGAGGCCTGCAGGGGCCTGGGCAGAGGCGGGCGAAAGCGAATAACAGAAGGCAGAAACCAGAACGGGGCTCGTGCGCAGAAGGGCAGATTTGCCTCGGGACGGCCCCCCCGAAGACTTTGCAGACTCTGGCGCCACGAGCCAAGCAGACCGAACGCAAGACCACACCAGACGAAAGCTTCGATTCACTAACTGCCTTTCGATGTCAAAGGGCTAGAACTTTTGCGCGATTTACTTTAAGACAAATTTACACCGGATATAGTAAAAACAGTACTAACTGCCGTAAAAATTTTCTATTTCGGTGACGGAATTACGAATTAGTAATTACGGCAATTACGGAATTACGGTGACAGTTTACTTAATTCCCTTCGGGAATTAAGTAAACTGTCACCGTAATTAAACTGTCACCGTAATTCTTGATTTTCACCGTAATTCGGAATAGGCGCTGCGTAACCGTGGCATCTGGCTGTTGAGATAGCCCGCACCGTTGCGGTCTCGATTGCTGAACACGGCAATCGATTCGCCCACGCGCGGCACAATTCCAAAGCCCTGCGTAATGCGGTTATCCCTCTCCAGCACCTTGGTTTCCACCGAATACTGAAACTGGCTGGTGCCCTGCAGGCCTGCGTAGCGACCGCCCCTATTAACGCGTGGCGTAAGGGGCACCCCAATCTGAAAGCCCAAGAAAGAGGTATAGGGGTCTGCGGACATCATGCGACTACGGCGGAAGTAAACCCCAAACGCGGTATCGCCATGCCAGAAACGCTGGGTCAGAATGAAGCCCTTGTCTCCTGACCAGAAGGTTCCTGCCTGCAGCTCGGTGTGGCTCTGAGGCCATGCGGTAGGTGCAAGGCGCAGTGAGGCAATCGCAGGCGAACGGTCACGAGCGGCGCCGGTTGCGGTCGGGGCGGCCTCTTCGTTGGTGAATTCGCCAAAGGCATAGCCCAGACGCACCTGGCCATCAAGCCACTGGCTTGAGGCCTCGAGATGCCAGCCCTCCCAGTCGACAGCGGGAAGATTAATCGGGGCGGGAGTACCAAAAATAGTGCGGCCTTCACCGCGTGCCACTGGTCGACCAAAGATATGCCCATAGCTCGCCCGCACTAAGGTATCGCCCAGCGGAATACGGGCCATCTGATGAAAAAGTCGTCGGTCGGTGGCACCCACAAACCGGGAGTTATAAAAAGCGCCCCCAGACTTGAAGTCATCAGACTGCAGCCCCGTAGGCTCGACGCGATTAACATCCAGCCAGGCACCCTTCCAGAGCGGCACCACCAGGTTTAGGTTAACTGCCAGGTCATGGTCCAGGGCGCCGGCCTCGGTGCCAATACCGGTAATCAGCCCAGGACTAATGATCAGCTCTGGGCGAATGCGCGCCCAGGAGAGAAAAGGCGTAGCACCAAGGGCCCGACCTTCTGCTATGGCGCCGCTCGAGGCCTCCGATGGCGATACCGGCGCAAAGGCTATAGGCTGGCCACTACTGCAGATTCGACCTTCAGCAAGATAGTCGCGTGCGCAGTTCGTCGTTCCTTGTAGCCTGGCAAGTACCATACCGCGACGCGCCACCTCTAAGACGAAGGGGCGTTGGCTGGTGCCGTAGGCCTGGGCAATCGGGCCCAGGGCTGCCGCAGTTGCATCGAGTAAATTCCAGGCATAGGCGGTGTTCTCAACCTGAACCAGCAACACGCCATTGGCGCCCTCCCCTATTCGAACACGCGGCGACCAGAAGCCTGCGGCCTCAAGGCTGCTCTCTAGGCCCGCTGCTGCAATAGGCGTGATGGGCACAACGCCTGTACGGGAAAGCATGCTGCTACTGCCTGCCACTGCCTTATTCCCAGTAACCCGGCTGTCGCCTGCGGGTGGGCTTCCGGTTCCTAAAGGAATGCTGACCCCAAGCCCCAGCCAGGAACGCTCGGTAATGACGGAATCTGATAGCCGGGTGGTGGCCGAAACATAGGGCCTAAGCTCGAGGCTTGTGAGCGGTCTAGGCGACTGAAGACGAAGGCTAAACCAGGCGTTGCTGCCAATGGCCTCGGCAGATAGACCCAGATAGTCGTTGGCCTGCCAGTGAATAGATCCAAAGACGCCTTCCAGAGGCGCAGTGGGAACCCGCCTGGAGGCCAGCCCGAGAGAGACCTCAAGATCAGTCCCAAGAGAATGGCTTGCAACAGCATAGTACGATCGAAAATACGTGGCCGCGCCGCCAAGGTCGGTGGCTCCAATGGCCAGTTGCGGCAGCCCAGACCACCAGCGATCCAGTGGCAGTTGCCACTTCACCGATCCTGAGAAGTCACGAATCATGCCAGGCGGGCAGGCACCCGCGGTAAACATGTTGCAGTCCAGATCGTTGGTCGCGAGCCGCCCGACCATCTCGAGGCCGGGCAGCAGCCCAAATCCCAGGTTAAAGTTGTAGCCCTCAGGGTCTGGCCCGCCGGGTAACTGTCTGTCGAAGCCAAACCCGATAAACCCAGGCTGCAGCGCAGAGGCATTGGGTGTCATGTTGGCCCTGGTGGAATAGCCCTGCGGCGATATGACGTGGTTAAAGGTGCTCTGAGCAACAGCCGCCTGGCCGGATGCGCCAAAGACCAGAACCAAAATTGCCGCTTGCAGAACCGCGTAGGGGTAAGTCGAACTAGTATGTGACTTTAGGCGCATAGCACAGACTCTTTTCTGAAGGGTTGATTTAAGGCGGGTTCATTCTGAATTACGGATTGCGATGGGGGCTTGGTCAACCTAGAGCGCAGAGCCGTTATTGGAGGGAGCAGGTCATAACGGAGTGTATCAAGTACGTAGGGCTAGACGTTTATAAATCAACAATTGCTCTGGCGGTTGCCGAGGCGGGTCCTTGTGGCTACGAGGTCTATCAGCAGCTCAGCTCACAGTCACGCTGATTCCAGGCGTTTTCCTAACCAATTCGGAAATGAATGCCACGGCATGGCGACATGGCCGCGCGGCAATTCCCTCTTCGAGTCCGTTCTACAAACAATAATCCCTTGCCTGCTGGCCTCATCACCAGCAATCGCAAGAAATCGATTCAGGGGCTCAACATGGCCTGCGCCAGGAGTTGCCGTCAGCTTTATCTCTACCGGTTGCAGCTTGCCATGAATCATCACGAGTAAATCCACTTCCAGCCCATCGTGGGAGCGCCAAAAATATAGGTCGGGTTTCTGCCCTTGCGCCATAAAGGCCTTCACCGTCTCAGTGACCACCCAGCCTTCCAAAAGTGGGCCACCCATAGAACCCGCAAGTGCCGAGACCGCATCCGGCTGACGTGTCAGCAGCGTTACGAGTGCCGGATCGTAAAAATAAAACTTAGGCGTTTTCACCACCCGTTTGCCGTAGTTACGAAACCATGGTGGGAGGAAATGTCCAACATAGGAGGCCTCAAGCACACCCCCCCAGGACTTCACCGTAGGCTGCGTGACTCCCAGTTCGCGCGATAGGTCCGCAGGATGAAACTCTTGGCTATGGCGGGCTACTGCCAAACTAAGAAACTGATTAAATGCCCTCAGGTCCAGAATATTGCGGATCTGCCGCACGTCGCATTCAATGTACGTAGAAAGATAGCTGCGTAGCCAGAGGTCACGCCGATCGGGATGCATCGCCGGAATGGGATAACCCCCATCCCACAGAACATCCTCCGGATGAGGCCGAGGGAACTCCGATTGTGAGAATGGCGGCAATTCCAAAATCGCCACCCGGCCAGCGAGTGACTCACTGACATCACGCATTAGTCCGAATTGCTGCGATCCAGTCAAGAGCCATCGACCGCATCGGCCGGGCTCCTTGTCAATGCGCATCTTCAGATGAGGCAGTAGCCCTGGCACGTACTGGATCTCATCGAGAATGACTGGGCGATCGGTGAACCGGCCAAGAAAACCAGCGGGATCAACGACGGCGAAGTCGCGCTCGAGAGGATCGTTGAAACTGATGTAATCGACCCGTTTTCCGGCCTCGTGCCTGAGAAACGTCGTTTTGCCGGATTGTCTAGGTCCCGTGACAAGGACCGCAGGAAATCCAGCTCGGGCTTTGCGGAAGGCTTTTGCAAGAAGGCGGGGCCGATACCTCTGACATTACTAAAAACAAATTTTATTATTGTCAAACCAAAAAGCGCGCACTTTGCTTGACGAGGTCGTTACCTGGGCGAGATACCCAACACACTGAATTACGGAATTACGGTGACAGTTTACTTAATTCCCGAAGGCAATTACGGTGACAGTTTACTTAATTCCCTTCGGGAATTAAGTAAACTGTCACCGTAATTCAAACCGGCCGGGGCCGTTGGAAAAATATCTTTGTAACAAATAATTTATGCAAGTTATTTCAGGGCAAGTCGCACTTGAAGTTCCATCGGCCCTGAGATAGAGTCCGCACGGGCGCTGCGCCATTTGGCGGCCATTCACTAATAACTACCAAGGACTCTCATGGAAACTCTAGGCGTAGCGGTAAGCGTCTTTCTGGCCTGCGCGGTCGGTGTGATCTTCGCGGGTGTCAACCTGGCCAAATATGGTGATGAACTCGCCGAGAAGACTGGCTGGGGCAAACTCTGGGTGGGCACGTTGCTGGTGGCTGTCTCGACGTCACTGCCCGAACTGACCATCAACGTGACATCAGTCTGGATCGAGGAGGCACCAGGAA
>VGHK01000026.1 GCA_016868305.1 Betaproteobacteria bacterium
GGGCGTCGATTCACAGAGAACGATCTCGATCTGCACGATCGCTGGTGGGGCTGTGTCTCCTGCTGCCCGCGACCTATACGAGTTTCTGCGCCAGCGGCACTAGGAGGACCGGCCGGGGAGCACATGAACGGGACGCCGACGAGCGTTGCGAACGCCGCGAGGAGGCGACCGGTCATGGGCTAGACCGGCCGGGGAGCGCATGAACGGAACGTCAGGCAATTAGTGCATTTAGTAAACTGTCACCGTAATAGGCTTCGCGTTTCGCGAAGGGACGATCAGGAATCAAGAATTCCACGAGTCAGCCATTCGGATTAGAGTGGAGCCACTACAAAAACCGCATGCACCACAGAATTCTCTCGTGGCGCCACGCTCAGGGACCCACTTATGTCAGTTTCCACACCCACCGCCGGTGACCGCCTGCAAAAGGCTATGGCCGAAGAAAAGCCATTACAGATCATCGGGGCCATCAATGCCAACCATGCCCTACTCGCCCAACGCGCCGGGTTTAAGGCCATCTACCTCTCCGGGGGCGGTGTGGCGGCGGGCTCTCTTGGTCTACCCGATCTGGGCATCAGTGGGCTCGACGATGTCCTTACCGATGTCCGTCGCATCACCGATGTCTGCGACCTGCCCTTGCTGGTGGATGTCGACACCGGCTTTGGCGCCTCGGCCTTTAATATCGCCCGCACCGTAAAGTCGCTCATCAAATATGGCGCCGCGGGCCTGCATATCGAAGACCAGGTGGGCGCCAAACGGTGCGGCCACCGCCCTGGTAAGGCGATTGTCTCGCTAGAAGAAATGGTCGATCGGGTTAAGGCCGCGGTTGATGCCCGGGTCGATCCCAACTTTATGATCATGGCCCGCACGGATGCCCTGGCAGTCGAGGGCCTGCAGTCAGCCATCGACCGCGCCTGCGTCTGCGTTGAGGCCGGAGCCACCGCCATCTTCCCCGAGGCCATGACCGAGCTCTCCCAGTACAAGCAGTTTGCGGCCGCCGTCAAGGTTCCTATTCTTGCCAACATCACCGAATTCGGCAGCACACCGCTCTTTACCGTGGATGAGCTGCGCGGTGCCAATGTCTCAATCGTGCTCTACCCCTTGTCTGCATTTCGGGCCATGAACAAGGCCGCTGAGGCGGTCTACCGTGCAGTGCGCAATGATGGCTCGCAGAAAAACGTGGTCTCGCTCATGCAGACGCGCCAAGAGCTCTACGACGCGATTGGCTACTGGGACTACGAGAACAAGCTCGACGCCCTTTTCTCTAAGCAGTGACTCCATCCTCACGAAAGGCGAATCCCCATGAGCCAAGAATCCGCATCCGTTACCGCCCTCAAGCCCAAGAAGTCTGTCGCCCTCTCGGGCATCACCGCCGGCAATACGGCGCTCTGCACTGTGGGCCGCACAGGCAACGACCTGGCCTACCGTGGCTACGACATCCTCGATCTCGCAGACGCCTGTGAGTTTGAAGAAGTCGCCCACCTGCTCGTGCATGGCAAGCTTCCCAATAAGGCCGAACTCGCCGGCTACAAGCGCAAGCTCATGGCCCTGCGCGGCATTCCCGCACCGGTGAAAACAGTTCTCGAGTCACTTCCTGCCTCTACGCATCCTATGGACGTGATGCGCACCGGCGTTTCGGCGCTTGGCTGTGTGCTGCCCGAAAAAGATGACCATAACACCCCGGGCGCACGCGATATAGCCGATCGCCTCATGGCGAGCCTGGGCAGCATGCTGCTCTATTGGTACCACTACAGCCACAACGGCCGAATTATCGATGTCGAAACCGATGATGACTCGATCGGCGGGCATTTTCTGCATCTCTTGCATGGCCAGAGCCCACCGGCCGAATGGGTCAAGGCCATGCACGTATCCCTCAATCTCTATGCCGAACACGAGTTCAATGCCTCCACATTTGCCGCACGGGTCGTGGCAGGTACCGGCTCAGACTTCTACTCGGCAATTGCCGGTGGCATTGGCGCACTGCGGGGTCCCAAGCATGGTGGCGCCAATGAGGTGGCCTTTGAGGTACAGAATCGCTACCACTCCCCCGATGAGGCCGAGGCCGATATTCGCAGGCGTGTAGAGAACAAAGAAGTCGTTATCGGCTTTGGCCACCCCGTCTATACCGTGAGCGACCCGCGCAACAAGGTAATTAAAGAAGTGGCGCGCCAGCTATCGGCACGCCAGAACGATATGAAGATGTTCCAGATCGCCGAACGACTCGAATCGGTGATGTGGGACATCAAAAAAATGTTTCCCAATCTCGACTGGTTTAGCGCCGTAAGCTACCACATGATGGGCGTGCCTACTGCCATGTTCACCCCCATCTTTGTCATCTCGCGCACCTCGGGCTGGAGTGCCCACGTTATTGAGCAACGGATCGACGGAAAGATTATTCGTCCCAGCGCAAACTATATTGGCCCGGACGACCAGGCCTTTGTGCCTATGGAAAAGCGCAGCTAAGTAACCAAGGACGACTTTTTTATGAACACCGCCTATCGCACCAGGCTGCCTGGATTCTCTGTTGACTTCTTCGATGCACGGGCGGCCGTAGAGGCCATTAAGCCCGGCAGTTACAAAAACCTACCCTACACCTCTAAGGTCTTGGCTGAAAACCTGGTGCGGCGATGCGACCCCCGGTCTATTAAAGACTCTCTCGTGCAGCTCATCGAACGCAGGCGCGATCTTGACTTTCCTTGGTTTCCTGCCCGTGTGGTCTGTCACGACATTCTCGGCCAGACCGCCCTCGTCGACCTCGCCGGCCTGCGCGATGCCATTGCGGAAAAAGGCGGAGACCCCGCCCAGGTAAACCCTGTGGTGCCTACCCAGTTGGTGGTAGACCACTCACTTGCGGTGGAGTGCGGCGGATTTGACCCCCAGGCCTTTGAAAAGAACCGGGCGATTGAAGACCGACGCAATGAGGACCGTTTTCATTTCATCAACTGGACAAAGCAGGCCTTTCGTAATGTTGATGTCATTCCACCAGGCAACGGCATTCTTCACCAGATCAACCTCGAGCGTATGTCGCCGGTTATTCAAGTGGTTAATGGGGTCGCCTTCCCCGACACACTGGTGGGTACCGATAGCCATACGCCCATGGTCGATGCACTCGGCGTCATCGCCATTGGTGTGGGGGGGCTTGAGGCCGAGAGCGTCATGCTCGGCCGCGCCTCTTATATGCGTCTTCCCGATATCGTAGGGGTGGAGCTCACGGGTCGGCCGCAGCCCGGTATCACTGCCACAGACCTCGTGCTGGCGCTCACCGAGTTCTTGCGTAAAGAACGCGTGGTCTCAGCCTACCTGGAGTTTTACGGCGCGGGGGCGGATAGCCTCACGCTCGGTGACCGGGCTACGATTTCGAATATGGCCCCAGAGTTTGGTGCGACAGCGGCCATGTTCTATATCGATGAGCAGACCATTAAGTACCTGCGGCTCACTGGGCGCGACGAAAACCTTATTCGCCTCGTAGAGGGCTATGCCAAACAGACAGGCCTCTGGGCCGACCAGATGAAACACGCCCAGTACGAGCGTGTGCTGCAGTTCGATCTGTCTTCGGTGGTGCGCAATATGGCGGGCCCTTCCAACCCGCATAAGCGCGTAGCTACGACAGACCTCGCCGCCAAGGGCATTGCCCAGGCCTACACCGAAACCGCCGGCGAGATGCCCGACGGTGCAGTAATTATTGCGGCCATTACCAGCTGCACCAATACCAACAACCCACGCAACATGATCGCTGCGGGTCTTCTGGCCCGTAACGCCAATCGTGCGGGACTGGTGCGCAAGCCCTGGGTGAAGTCCTCGCTCGCCCCTGGCTCTAAGGCCGTGGCGCTCTACCTGCAAGAGGCGGGCCTGATGCCCGAACTCGAAAAGCTGGGCTTTGGCGTGGTGGCCTTTGCCTGCACCACCTGCAATGGCATGAGTGGTGCACTCGACCCCGCCATTCAACAAGAAATTATCCAGCGCGATCTCTATGCCACGGCTGTGCTCTCGGGTAACCGTAACTTTGATGGCCGTATTCACCCCTATGCCAAGCAGGCCTTCCTGGCCTCACCCCCCTTGGTGGTGGCCTATGCGATTGCGGGCAGTATTCGATTCGATATTGAGAAAGACGTCTTGGGCCGCACTGCTGAAGGCAAAGAGATTCGGCTTGCCGACCTCTGGCCAAGCGACGCCGAGATCGATGCCGTGGTCGCCCAGAGTGTGAAGCCCGAGCAGTTCCGCGCGGTCTATGACCCCATGTTTGCAATTAAGGTGGCGGCCAATGACCGCGTAAGCCCGCTCTACCAGTGGCGGGCACAGAGCACCTATATTCGTCGTCCGCCCTATTGGGAGGGGGCCCTGGCTGGAGAGCGGGCACTGAAGGCCATGCGGCCCTTAGCCGTACTCAGTGACAACATCACCACCGATCATCTCTCGCCCTCCAATGCCATCCTGCCCGACAGTGCGGCAGGGGAGTATCTGGCGAAGATGGGGCTGCCCGAAGAGGACTTCAACTCGTACGCCACCCACCGGGGAGACCACCTTACTGCCCAACGCGCCACCTTTGCCAACCCAGAACTGCTCAACGAAATGGCGGTTGTCGATGGCGCGGTAAAAAAAGGCTCACTCGCCCGTGTCGAACCCGAGGGCAAGGTGATGCGTATGTGGGAGGCCATTGAAACCTACATGAACCGGCGTCAGCCGCTGATCATCATTGCCGGGGCAGACTACGGCCAGGGGTCGTCGCGCGACTGGGCCGCAAAAGGCGTGCGGCTTGCCGGCGTGGAGGCCATTGTGGCCGAGGGCTTCGAGCGTATCCATCGCACCAACCTCGTGGGCATGGGCGTGCTGCCTCTGGAGTTTCTGCCGGGCACGAATCGCAAGACACTCGCCATTGATGGCACCGAGACCTTTGATGTCATCGGCAGTCGTACGCCGCGTGCGCAGCTTACTCTGGTGATTCATCGCAAGAATGGCGAGACAGTGCAGGCCCCTGTGCTCTGCCGGCTCGACACCGCCGAAGAAGTCTCGATTTACGAGGCCGGGGGCGTATTGCAGCGGTTCGCCCAAGACTTTCTTGAGGCGAAGGCCGCCTAAATCACCCATGTATCTCTGCCCCCTTAAGAGTCTTAATCGTTCCATAACCTAATCGCGACACCCTAAAACCCCCACGCCCAGCCAATATCCCCGCCCGCATGAGCACTGCCACAACCCGTCCCGCACAGATTCAGATTCCTGCCACCTATATGCGGGGAGGCACCAGTAAGGGTGTATTTTTTAAGCTGCAAGACCTGCCGCCAAAGGCACAGCAGCCGGGCCCCTATCGCGATGCGGTACTGTTGCGCGTCATCGGCAGCCCCGACCCTTATGCCAGCCAGATCGATGGCATGGGAGGTGCTACATCAAGCACCAGCAAGACAGTTATCCTGAGCAAGAGCACACGCCCGGGCCACGATGTGGACTACCTCTTTGGGCAGGTATCGATCGATAAGTCGTTTGTCGACTGGAGCGGCAACTGCGGTAATCTCAGTGCGGCCGTAGGGCCCTTTGCCATTCGTAACGGACTCGTCGATGCCGCAAAAATCCCCGTAAATGGGGTTGCCACCATCAAAATCTGGCAGGTCAATATTGGCAAGACCATCATCGCCCATGTACCCATCACCGAGGGCCAGGTACAAGAAACCGGTGACTTCGAACTCGATGGCGTAACCTTTCCTGCAGCGGAGATTCAGATCGACTTTATCGATCCTGCCGCTGATGACGAAGACGGCGGCGGAGCCATGTTCCCCACCGGCAACCTCGTCGACACCCTCGAGGTACCGGGAGTCGGCAGCCTTCAGGCCACCATGATCAATGCCGGCATTCCCACCATCTTCGTCAATGCCAAAGATATCGGCTACACCGGTACCGAGTTGCGTGAGGCCATCAACACAGACCCCAAGGCCCTTGCCATGTTTGAGACTATTCGCGCCCATGGCGCGGTGCGCATGGGCCTCATCAAAGAAGTGGCTGAGGCGGCGGGCCGTCAGCACACGCCCAAGGTCGCCTTCGTGGCGCCGCCCGCGACCTACACGGCCTCCAGTGGAAAGCAGGTGGCCGCCTCCGAGATCGACCTTCTGGTGCGGGCGCTGTCCATGGGCAAGCTGCACCACGCCATGATGGGCACTGCGGCCGTCGCCATTGCCACGGCTGCGGCCATTCCCGGCACACTGGTCAATGCAGCCGCCGGGGGCGATGCGCGCGAATCGGTGCGCTTTGGCCACCCCTCAGGCACCCTGCGGGTGGGCGCCCAGGCGCAACAAGAAAACGGCCAGTGGACAGTTACGAAAGTAACCATGAGCCGCAGTGCCCGCGTTCTCATGCATGGATGGGTGCATATTCCAGAGCCTACATAACAACTGCATCAGAAGCGGGCGGGCCCGCGTGCTTCATCAGAAAAACACCAGGCCCTACCCTTTAATAAACCGGAGGAGAGACAGATATGGCCAGACCCTATGACACTACCCGGCTAGCCCAGGTACACGCACGGTCAATACAGGAACGCGAGGCCTTCTGGGCCGAACAGGCCAAGACCATCGACTGGATGAAGCCGCCCCAGCAGATCCTTGACTATTCCAAACCGCCCTTCTCCCGCTGGTATGTCGGAGGGGAGACCAACCTCTGTTACAACGCAGTCGACCGCCATCTGGCCGCACGGGCAAATCAGCCCGCCCTTATCTATATCTCCACAGAAACCAACGAAGAAAAAACCTATACCTATGCCGACCTGCACCGCGAGGTGCAGACCATGGCGACCATCATGCAGTCCTTGGGGGTGAAGAAGGGTGATCGTGTGCTCATCTACATGCCGATGATTGCCGAGGCCATCTTTGCCATGCTCGCCTGTGCCCGTCTTGGTGCGATTCATTCGGTGGTCTTTGGCGGGTTCGCAGCGCCCTCATTGGCCGCACGCATCGACGATGCCACCCCTGTGCTCATGGTCTCTGCCGACGCGGGCATGCGCAGTGGCAAAGAAGTGCCTTACAAGCACCTGGTGGACGAGGCCTGCCGCCTTGCCCAGAAGCCGCCTGCCAAGGTACTGATGGTGAACCGTGGGCTTGCCCAGTGCGGCATGGTGGCCGGGCGCGATGCTGACTACGCTGCACTACGTACCCAACACCAGGCTGCCCAGGTGCCCTGTGCACCTATGCTGGCAACCGACTCCAGCTACATTCTCTACACCAGCGGCACCACAGGTAAGCCAAAGGGCGTACAGCGTGATGTTGGTGGCTATGCCGTGGCGCTCGCCGCCTCGATGCGGCATATCTTTGACTGCAAACCCGGAGAGGTCTTTTTCTGCACCTCCGACATCGGCTGGGTGGTGGGCCATTCTTATATCGTCTACGGGCCGCTTATTAATGGCTCGACCACCATCGTCTATGAAGGCCTGCCTATTCGCCCTGACGCGGGAATCTGGTGGCAGATCGTCGAAAGGTACAAAGTCTCCGCCATGTTCTCGTCGCCCACGGCCGCGCGGGTGCTCAAGAAACAAGACCCCAAGTACATGACCGAGCGCAATACCAGCAGCCTACGCCGCCTGTTTCTTGCCGGCGAGCCCTTGGATGAGCCAACTGCCCGCTGGATCTCTGAGGCGCTGGGTGGCACGAAGATTATTGACAACTATTGGCAGACCGAAACGGGCTGGCCCATTCTCACTGCGCAGCATGGCATTGAAGACACGGAAACCAAGTTTGGCAGCCCGAGCTTTGCTGCCTACGGCTATGACATGCGGCTCATCCATGAATCCACCTTTGAAGAGGTAGGGGCCAACGAAAAGGGCATGCTCTGTATCGCCCCACCGCTGCCGCCGGGCTGCCTGCAGACTGTCTGGGGTGATGACGATCGTTTTGTGAAGACCTATTTCTCAGCCGTGCCTGGCAAGTACCTCTATTCCACCTTCGACTACGCCACACGCGATGCAGAGGGCTACTACTTTATTCTGGGGCGTACCGACGATGTGATTAATGTAGCCGGCCACAGACTTGGCACCCGGGAAATCGAAGAGGCGATCCAGGCGCACCCCAATGTCGCCGAGGTGGCGGTCGTGGGCGTCGCTGACGCACTGAAGGGCCAGATGCCCATGGCCTTTGCGGTGCTGAAAAATCCCGCTACCGTGCAGACCGAAGAAGGCCGTAAGGCAGAAGAGAAGGCCATTATGGCCACGGTAGACAAAGAGCTTGGGGCGATCGCCAGGCCAGGGCGTGTGCACTTTGTCACGCTTCTGCCCAAAACCCGATCAGGAAAACTCTTGCGCCGAGCGATGCAGGCCCTGGCAGAGGGTAAAGACGCGGGCGATATGACCACGCTCGAAGATCCATCGGCGCTCGAGCAGATTAAGGCAGTGCTCAAAACCTAGCCTTGGCAAAGGGGCGTCGGGGCGCGGCTTTGCAGGGATTACAATCGTGCAATGGATATTGCGCAGACCTCCTCTTCGCCGCCCTCGCCCCCAGCAATACCCGCTGCCAGCCCTCTGCCCTCACGGGCGGTCGGGCTGTTGCTTAATGCGGCCCACACGCTAGACCATCTCGTACTTTTGGTCTTTGCCTCATCTGTAGCGGCTATCGCAAGCGACTTTGGTCTTCAACGATGGGAAGACCTTATGCCCTACACCGCAGGGGCCTTCCTCATGTTTGGGCTGGGCTCGATTCCTTCTGGCAGGCTCGGCGATCTCTGGGGCCGACGCAAGGCGATGCTTCTGTTTTTCTTCGGAACCGCCGCAAGCTGCCTACTGGTAGCGGCAACCCAGACCCCGTGGCAGATGGCCCTGGCCCTCACGGTACTCGGCAGCTTCGCCTCGATCTACCACCCCGTGGGCATTCCCATGCTCTTGCGAGATGCCGCGCGACCCGGAGCAGTAATTGGCTGGAACAATATGGCCGGAAACCTGGGCATTGCCTTTGCTGCCCTTCTCACCGGCTTTACCGTCAGCCTATGGAGCTGGCGTGCGGGATTTCTTATTCCTGGGCTGGTCTGCCTGGCCCTGGGCCTGCTCTTCATGCGACTCGCCCCCGAAGAAACCCTCGCCCCGGCCAAGGCCAACCACCCCCGGCGCCATCAGTCCACGGCCTCAGATACCACTCGTGCACTCATCGTAATCACCCTGGCAGCAAGCACCGGCTCGGTGCTCTACAACTTCACTACCAACGGCAACACCGAACTCTTTCGTGAACGCCTCAATCAGGTTATTTCCGACCCGGCCCACCTTGGGCTTTTACTGTCAGCGGTCTATGTCATCGCCGCCGTCTCTCAGGTAGTGGTCGGAAGGCTTACCGACAAAGTGGCGCTCCGCCCCCTTTACCTGGGTATGGTCTGCGCCCAGGTGGTGTTCTTTTTGTTGGCAACCCAGGCCTCTGGCTGGTGGTTTGGGCTCGCCGCCTTGGGATTCATGGCGGCAATCTTCGGCGCCATTCCCTTTACCGACGCCATCATGGTGCGCTATGTCGATGACCGTCAGCGCTCGCGTATGACCGGCCTGCGTATCGGTATTGCTTTTATGGTGAGCAGTGTCGTAGTGGCGGGTCTTGGGCCCGTGGTCAAGGCCATGGGCTTTACCTTTGCGCTCTTTGCGATGGCGGCAGTTGCGGCCCTCACCCTTGTTGCCATCTGGCAGCTGCCCTCTGACCCCCCGCCACGGTCGCCATGACTGTGCCTAAGACCCGGCTCAGGCTAAAGGGTCTTACCAAAGCCTATCCCACGATTGTCGCAAATGATGATGTCAGCCTGTCGGTAGAGCCAGGAGAGATTCATGCCGTCTTAGGCGAGAATGGCGCGGGCAAGTCCACGCTCATGAAAATGATCTATGGCGTCACCCAGCCCACGGCCGGACAGATCTTCTGGGAAGGGCAGCAGGCTAGCATCCGCAGCCCTGCCATGGCGCGGGGGCTTGGCATCGGAATGGTCTTTCAGCATTTTTCCCTCTTCGAGTCTCTCACCGTCGCGGAGAATACATGCCTGAGCCTCAGCAATGGCCAGACCCCCGCACAGGCGGCTGAGGCCCTTCGCAAGGCCGCTGAGCGCTACAGCCTTGAGGTACATCCCGATAAGTTCATCCATGACCTGTCTGTAGGGGAGCGTCAGCGTGTTGAGATACTGCGCTGCCTCTTGCAAGACCCACGGCTTCTGATCCTTGATGAGCCCACCTCTGTGCTGCCTCCGCAAGCTGTTGACGGGCTCTTTGCCATGCTTCGGCGTCTTTCTTCTGAGGGATGCTCAATTCTCTACATTAGCCACAAACTACAAGAGATCCAGACCTTGTGTCATCGCGCCACGATTCTACGAGGTGGGCGTGTGGTGGCCGAATGTGTTCCCCAAAACGAGACCGCGGCATCGCTTGCCGCACTCATGATTGGACGCGAGACCGAGGCCGTCTCCCGCCCAAGCCAATCGAGGGCTAGCAGCCTTATCTTTACCACGGACCATCTGAGCCTCACCAGCCCCGACCCCTACGGGACGCACCTGCAAGAGATCAAGATCCGCTTAAAGGCAGGGAGCATTCTGGGGATCGCAGGCGTCTCGGGCAATGGTCAACGGGAACTGCTCTGGGCACTCTCCGGAGAGACACGGGCAAAGCAGGCAGAAGCTATCGCTGTCAATGACCAAGGCATCGGCCGGCTGGGGCCTGCCGCGCGCCGACGACTGGGGCTGTGTGTTGTCCCGGAAGACCGGCTTGGCACCGGAGCAGTGCCCGACATGACCCTCGAGGAAAACGGCCTGCTTACAGGGGTCTACACCCAGAACATGGTGCGGCACGGCCTAATAGACCATGAGAAGACCCTTGGTTTTGCGCAGCAATGCATCGAGGGCTTTGATGTGCGCTGTAGTGGCCCAAAGGCAGTTGCCAACGCGCTCTCTGGGGGAAACCTACAGAAGTTCATCGTCGGACGCGAGCTGCTTCAAAGGCCGCGTGTCTTGGTCTGCAGCCAGCCCACCTGGGGCGTAGACGTGGGTGCTGCCGCACTCCTGCGGCAGTCGATTCGTAACCTTGCCGATCAAGGCGCTGGTGTCATTCTGATCAGCGAAGACCTTGATGAAATTTTTGAGCTCAGCGATGACATCGCAGTGCTCTTTGAGGGACGGCTCTCCGATCCTCTTCCCGTGACAGAGGTCAGCCCAGAGCGCATCGGCCTGCTAATGGCGGGGCTTTGGTCGAAAGATACCGAGAAAGCCTCCCCGTCAGTGGTAGCAGCCTAGGGACCAGAAGAACCATGCTGCGACTCGAAAAACGCCCCCAGCCCTCGCCACAGTGGCGCTGGCTTGCCCCAGTGGTGGCCGTTGGGCTCACCATACTCACGGGTCTTCTTATCTTTGCTGTACTCGGCAAAGACCCCCTGCTCGGATTTGAAGTCTTTTTTCTCTACCCCTTACGCAGCCTCTACAGCCTCACCGAGCTATTGCTGAAGGCGACTCCCCTTGCACTTATCGGCATGGGGCTGGCCGTAGGGTTTCGGGCAGGGATATGGAATATCGGGGCTGAAGGGCAGTTTCTTCTTGGGGCGGTCTTTGCCACCGGGGCCGCACTTTTTCTGCCGACAGTGCCAGGGGTGAGCCTGCTGGTTATGGTGCTTGCTGGAATGCTGGGGGGGATGGCCTGGGCCGCGATTCCGGCCTATCTCAGGGCGCGGTTTCATACCAACGAGATTCTGGTCTCGCTCATGCTTGTCTATGTCGCCCAACTCTTTGTCTCTTGGCTGGTATTTGGCCCCTGGCGCGACCCAGGCGGATTTAACTTTCCGCAGACAGAGATGTTTGAGAGCGCCTGGCTGCTGCCGACCCTGCTTACCGGAAGCCGATTAAACCTGGCCTTTATCATCACGCTGGGCATTCTCATCATCGGTCATGTGCTGCTGGCCCGCAGCTACTATGGATTTTCGATACGCGTGGCCGGCGAGTCCCCCAATGCAGCCCGGTACGCGGGTATGTCCGAACGGCGCAATATCTACGCGGGACTGCTCATTGGCGGGGCCTGTGCTGGTATTGCAGGCATGGCCGAGGTGGCGGGGCCCATGGGCCAGCTCACCGACAAGGCCTCGGTCGGCTATGGCTTTGCGGCAATCATCGTTGCCTTCGTGGGGCGGCTTCAGCCATTGGGAATCGGACTGGCTGCCCTGGTCATGGCCTTATTTTTCCTGGGAGGGGAGCAGGCCCAGCAGTACCTTAACCTGCCTGGCTCCATTTCGCGGGTGTTCCAAGGGCTCTTGCTCTTCTATCTCTTGGCCGCCGATGTTCTGGTGCAGTTCCGGCTGGTTCGATCCCGCCTGCAGCCGGAGACGGCCGTATGACCACTGAGCTTCTGGGGGCTATCCTATTTGCCATGGTGGTTTCAGCCACACCGCTAATGATCGTGGCCCTGGGCGAACTGGTGGCAGAGAAGTCCGGCATGCTCAATCTCGGTGCGGAAGGGCTTATGGCCTTAGGTGCCGTCTGTGCCTTTATCGCGACCCATGCCACAGGTTCGGTGTTACTGGGCGTTCTCGCAGGCATGGCGGCAGGCATTGTCCTTTCGTCGATATTTGCAGTCATTACGATCCCGCTTATGGCCAATCAAGTGGCTACAGGGCTTGCCCTGGCAATCTTTGGGGTGGGCCTGGCCGCCTTCATTGGCAAGCCCTTCGAGTCCCTGGTCATCCCGTCTACGCCGGCATGGCCCGTCCCGGTACTCAGCGAAATTCCGGTGCTAGGCAAGGCACTCTTTAGTCATCAGCCCATCGTCTATCTCGCCTGGCTGGGCACCGGCGCCCTCATCTGGCTTCTTGCCCGGACCCGCGCAGGCCTCGTGCTCAAGGCCGTTGGGGAGTCTCCTTCGGTGGGTCATGCCATCGGCTTCCCAGTGAACCGAATTCGTGCAATGGCCGTGCTCTTTGGCGGTGCGATGGCGGGGCTCGGGGGCGCCTATCTTTCGGTCTTCTACACCCCTATGTGGACGGAAGACATGGTGGCCGGTCGAGGCTGGATCGCGCTTGCCCTGGTGGTTTTTGCCACCTGGCGCCCCTGGCGGGTGGTTATCGGGGCGCACCTTTTTGGGGGCGTCTTGATTCTGCAACTCTTTGTGCAATCCTCCGGCCTGAACCTGCAAGTTCCCGCCCAACTTCTCTCGGCAATGCCATACTTAGCAACGATTGTCGTACTGGTGTTGATTGCGGGAAATCCAAAGACCATTCGGATTCACTCGCCGGCCTCACTCGGCAAGCCATTTCGTCCCGATGCAGGCTAGGTTTAAATGCTCCAGCGCCTCTTGCATTGAGACCTCGGTTGTACAACCTGTTCTTACTTTGTTCTGAAAGGAACTCTCATGTTGAAGCGTCGTACCTTTGTGAAAGCCTCACTTGCAGCCACCGGTCTGTCTGCTCTTGGCCTTGCTGGCTGTGGCAAAAAAGAAGAAGCCAAGCCGGCCGCAGCACCGGCAGCGGTTGAGCCCATCAAGGCGGGGTTTGTCTATGTAAGCCCCATCGGCGATGCTGGCTGGACCTACCAGCACGACCTCGGCCGACTCGAGATGGAAAAGGCACTTGCAGGAAAGGTCACCACGAGTTTTGTAGAAAAGGTTGCCGAAGGCGCAGACGCTGAGCGCGTCATTCGCGAAATGGCCTCAAGTGGCAACCGCATTGTCTTTGCTACCAGCTTTGGCTATATGAACCCCGTAGAAAAGGTGTCCAAAGAGTTTCCAAAAGTCACCTTCCTGCACGCCACGGGCTACAAGTCGGGCGGGAACTTTGGCAACTACAATGCCCGCTTCTACGAAGGCCGGTACCTTACCGGAGTGATTGCCGGGCACATGACTAAGTCTAATGTTCTGGGCTACGTGGCAGCCTTCCCCATTCCCGAGGTACTGCAAGGAATCAACGCATTCATCCGCGGCGCACGCTCGGTAAATCCGAAGGCAGAGGTTCGCGTCATCTGGGTGAATAGCTGGTATGACCCGGGCAAAGAGCGCGAGGCTGCCATGACCCTGATCGCCCAAAAGGCAGACATCGTCACCCACCATACCGACTCCACCGCGGTGGTTCAGGCTGCAGAAGAAAAAGGGGTCTATGCCTTTGGCTACCACTCTGACATGTCAAAGTACGGCGCCAAAGCCCATCTCACAGCAACTACCCACCACTGGGGTGCCTACTACACCCAGATCGTGAACGAGGTCCTTGCTGGCACCTGGAAGGTAGACAACATCTGGGGCGGTATTCGCGATGGCATGATCAAGCTCGCGCCTATCAACCAGGCTGTTCCCGAAGAAGTGCGCCGCAAGGTGGCAGACCTTGAAGAAAAGATCCGTACTGGCGAGTTCCACCCGTTTGCGGGCCCCGTGGTGGACCAGTCTGGCAAGACCAGGGTAGAGGCCGGCAAGAAAATGTCTGATGAAGACATGAACAAGATGGACTTCTACGTACAAGGCGTCGCCTCAAAGCTACCTAAGTCCTAGTAGTTCGTACAGCGCGAAAGCATCACCTGATTTTGCGCTTGCTGTCATGACAGCCTTGCCGGGTCAGGCCCCCCAGAAGTCTATTCGGGGCCTGACCCCTAGTGCAGCAAACGGTCAGACCCTGGCCCTTCGCGGGGCCATACTCAGCTTTGGCCATCGCCTCGATTCCGACAGCCCTCAGTTTCAAACCTTCACAGACCTGGCCGGGCATCGGTCTGGTCTGCTCTTCATTCCGGATGGCATTGTCTACATTGTCGATGGGCTGATCGCCTGGGTACTTCCTGCAGACGAAGCCGTTGCCCAGCTACCGGTGGACTGCCCCGTACATCGCTACCAAGACCGGCTGATCATGCCGGGGTTTGTCGACACCCATACTCATTTCCCGCAGCTTGAGGTCATCGGCCGAATGGGCCATACCCTGCTCGACTGGCTCGAAAACTACACCTTTCCCGCAGAGGCGCGGTTTAGCGACCTCAGCCATGCCCAGCGGGCCGCCCAGGTGTTTCTGCAGGAACTCAGCCGGCACGGGGTTACCACTGCAAGCGTGTTTGCGACAGTCCACCCGGAGAGCGCTGATGCCTTTTTCAAGATCGCGCAGGCAAGCAGGCTTCGAATGATCTGTGGCAAGGTACTCATGGATACCAACTGCCCAAAAAATCTCTGCGATGGCAGCGACCACGGCATGGCTCAGACGGAGTCGCTCATTTCCCGCTGGCATGGCAGAGACCGCCTACGGTATAGCCTTACGCCCCGTTTCGCTCCCACTTCCAGTCCAGAGCAGATGCGGGCAGTCGGTGCGCTGTTGCAAGACCATCCCGGCCTGCACCTGCAGTCGCACCTTGCCGAAACCCGGCAAGAGCTCGACTGGGTCGCCCGTCTCTACCCGCATCATCCGAGCTATCTGGATGTCTATCAGCACTTTGGCCATCTGGGCCGCGGCACCATCATGGGCCACTGCATCTATCTTAGCGACGGAGATCGCCGGGTGATGGCCGACACCCAGACTGCTATTGCCTTTTGCCCGAGCTCAAACCTCTTTCTTGGATCAGGCCTCTTTGACCTGCAGTCGGCCCTTCAGGCCGGCATCTCTGTGGGGCTTGCCAGCGATGTGGGCGGAGGCACAAGCCCGAGCATGCTCAAGACCATGCTCGATGCCTATAAGGTTTTAAAGCTGCGCGACCAGACGCTTTCGCCTGAATATGCCTTCTACCTTGCCACGCTCGGCGGGGCACGCGCCCTCGGGCTCGAATCGGTAATCGGCAGTCTTGAGGCCGGAAAAGAGGCCGATCTTATTGTGGTGAACCCAGAGGCTACGCCCTTGCTCGCCCACCGCGCCGCGGCCAGCGAGTCATTGTCAGATCTTCTTTCGGCACTCATTACCCTAGGAGATGAACGCTGCATTGAAGCCTGCTACATCCAGGGTCAGCCTGTCATGGCCCAAGCCTTAGGGACTTGAATCCTGCAACAACCGCCCCCATCTTCCTTCTCCATAGAACGAAGGTGGAGTCGAGAATCTCCTGCAGGGCCCGAGCGAAATGCTCGCAGGGCCCGAGCAGTTGTTAGGATTAAGGCCGGTCTAGCCCATGACCGGTCGTCGCCTCGCGAAAGGCAGGCACGCTCGTCGGCCGCCCGTTCATGTGCTCCCCGGCCCTTCGTGCTTGGTGCGGCAGTTGTGCTTTGTAGTGATATGCGGCAGCTATTTGCGGTGCGCAGCCCGAGGGACTGCAGGGGTTATTTGCGACGGAACGAAGGTGGAGTCGCGAATCTCCTGCAGGGCCCGAGCGATGGGTACGTTGGGTCCGCGGAGCTGCAAGGGTTCGAGGGACTGCAGGGGTTTATGAACTGTTTTTAGGAAAGGTTTTTACGATGACGAAGTATCCATTTGAATTCAGCGATCAGACTCAGCAGGGCCAGAAGGCCGATGCTCCCTCCACAGAGCCGCCCGAGAACCTTGCTGCCTCCCCTTCCGAGCCCGACCTATCCGCCCAGCCAGCAGGCAGCCGCCCCCATGCCGAGACCATAGACCCCGGTTCCAGCCCAGTCGAGACAGACAGAGCCGAGGCCAGTTCCACCCAGGCCGCCCAGTCCGCGCAGTCCACCCAGGCCGCCCAGACCGCCCAGACCGCCAGCCCGGCAGGCGACCATGACCAGTCTTCAGCCGATCAGCAGGCCGAGATCGCCGCGCTCGCAGCGCGGCTCAAGGAGCGCGAGGATCAGCTGATCCGGCTTACCGCCGAAGTGGACAATATGCGTAAACGCCATTCCCAGGAGCTGGCAAATGCCAGTAAGTTTGCCATTGAGGGCTTTGCCGAGGCGCTGCTGCCTGTAGGCGATAGCCTAGAGATGGCCCTGCAGCTGCCCAACCAGACCCTCGAGGGACTCACCGACGGCGTCAATATTACGCTTAGGCAGCTGTATCAGGCGTTCGAAAAAGGGCGTCTTCACGTGGTCAACCCCGTGGGCGAGAAGTTCGACCCCAATCGACACCAGGCCATCTCTATGGTGCCCGGAACATCCCAAGACCCCCCAGTAGCCTCAGGCCATGTGGTCACCGTGATGCAAAAGGGCTACCTGATTGGCGAGCGGGTGCTGCGGCCGGCGCTTGTTGCCGTAGCCCAGTAGCCTGTTTCGGGGGCCGCGCCACTCCCCAGGGCAGCCCGCCGGCATGCCCGACTGCTTGTTTCAGGCCTTGAAAGAAAAGCTTTTGACCCCAATTAACGGGTAATTGCATTTTTCTGAAATGCCTTGGAACCCTTTTGTAGCCGTTTGCTTGTATCAAATCAAAGGAAAAGAATATGGCAAAGATAATTGGAATCGACCTCGGAACCACCAACTCCTGCGTGGCCATTATGGAAGCCGGGCAGCCCAAGGTCATTGAAAACAGCGAAGGCGCGCGTACGACCCCTTCGATCATCGCCTATATGGAAGACGGCGAGATTCTGGTCGGGGCCCCGGCCAAGCGTCAGGCGGTTACCAATCCTAAGAACACGCTCTATGCCGTCAAGCGCCTCATCGGTCGCAAGTTCTCAGACAAAGAGGTGCAGAAAGACATTGAGCTCATGCCTTTTCAGATTGCGAAGGCCGAGAACGGTGATGCCTGGGTTGGTGTGCGAGACAAAAAGCTTGCCCCCCCACAGGTGAGCGCCGAGGTATTGCGCAAGATGAAGAAAACTGCCGAAGACTACCTTGGCCATGAGGTCACCGAGGCAGTGATCACCGTTCCGGCCTATTTTAACGACGCCCAGCGCCAGGCCACTAAAGACGCTGGCCGCATCGCGGGCCTGGAAGTCAAGCGCATTATCAACGAGCCTACCGCTGCAGCGCTGGCCTTTGGCCTCGACAAATCGGGCGGCAAAGACCGCAAGATTGCCGTCTACGACCTCGGCGGAGGCACCTTCGATGTATCGATTATCGAGATTGCCGATGTCGATGGCGAAAAACAGTTTGAGGTGCTGTCCACCAACGGCGATACCTTCTTGGGCGGGGAAGACTTCGACCAGCGGATCATCGACCACATCATTGATGAGTTCAAAAAGCAAAACGGGGTAGACCTGGCTAAGGACCCTATCGCCCTACAGCGTATCAAGTCTGCCGCGGAGCGGGCCAAGATTGAGCTCTCTTCCAGCCAGCAGACAGAGCTCAACGAGCCCTATATCGCCATGGCCAATGGCGCACCGGTTCACCTCACCTTCAAGATCACGCGGGCCAAGCTTGAGTCATTGGTTGATGACCTGATCAGCCGCACCATTGAGCCCTGCAAAATCGCTCTCAAAGATGCCGGTGTATCTGCCTCACAGATTGATGACGTGATTCTGGTTGGTGGCATGACCCGAATGCCCAAGGTTCAAGAGGCGGTAAAGGCCTTCTTTGGTAAAGAGCCCCGCAAAGATGTAAACCCCGATGAGGCTGTGGCGGTTGGTGCTGCCGTTCAGGGTTCGGTGCTGGCGGGTGACCGTAAAGATGTTCTACTGCTCGACGTAACGCCGCTGTCTCTGGGTATTGAAACCCTTGGTGGGGTCATGACCAAGATGATCCAGAAGAACACCACCATTCCCACCAAGTTCTCTCAGACCTTTTCCACTGCCGACGATAACCAGCCGGCTGTAACCATTAAGGTCTATCAGGGCGAGCGCGAGGTGGCCAATGCCAACAAGAGCCTGGGTGAGTTCAACCTTGAGGGCATTCCACCGTCACCCCGTGGCACGCCTCAGATCGAGGTCACCTTTGACATCGATGCCAACGGCATTTTGCATGTCTCTGCCAAAGACAAGGCCACTGGCAAAGAAAACAAAATCACCATCAAGGCCAACTCTGGGCTCTCCGAAGACGAGATCAATAAGATGGTGGCCGATGCCGAGGCCAACGCCGCTGACGACAAAAAGCGGGTCGAACTCGTTCAGGCGCGCAACACCGCCGAGGCCATGATCCATTCCGTCAAGAAGTCGCTCGAGGAGCATGGCGACAAGATGGATGCCGATGAGAAGGCAAAGATTCAAGAGGCAGTCAAAGAGCTCGAAGCCGTCACCGCCGGCGAAGACAAAGACGCCATTGAGGCCAAGACCGACAACCTCATGAAGGCCTCGCAGAAGCTCGGCGAGAAAGTCTATGCCCAGGCCGGAGCCGCTGGTGCGGCCGGTGCAGCTGGCGCTGCCGACGGCCCGGGCAGTGCAGATGCTAATGCCAAGGCCGAAGACATCGTAGATGCCGAGTTCAAAGAGGTAAAGCGAGACTAGGAAGGCACTGCCGCCAGAATCGACCGCGCGTGCGCGCTCTCATGTAAGCTGCAAGACTACGCCGGGCTAGACCCGGCGTCTTCCATTACAGAACTATGGCCAAACGAGACTATTACGAAGTACTAGGGGTGGCGAAAAACGCCAGCGACGAAGACCTGAAGAAGGCCTACCGCAAGCTCGCCATGAAGTATCACCCCGACCGCAACCCTGACGATAAAAACGCCGAGGCCAAGTTCAAAGAGGCCAAAGAGGCCTACGAGATGCTCAGCGATGCGGAGAAGCGTGCAGCCTACGATCGCTTTGGCCATGCAGGAGTCGACCCGAACATAGGTGGCGGTGCCGCAGGACAAGACTTTTCCGGGTTTGCAGATGCCTTTGGCGATATCTTTGGCGACATTTTTGGCGGCGCCCGAGGCGGCCGCTCCGGCAACGGCGGTCAGCGGTCAAACGTCTACCGCGGCAGCGATCTGCGCTATGCCATGGAGATCACCTTAGAGCAGGCAGCAACCGGCTTTAGCACAGAGATACGCGTGCCGAGCTGGGAGTCCTGCGGCACTTGTAATGGCACGGGTGCAAAGCCCGGCACCAAGGCCGAGACCTGTAAGACCTGCGGTGGCCAGGGTCAGGTGCGCATGCAACAGGGCTTTTTCTCGATTCAGCAGACCTGCCCCAGCTGTCATGGATCAGGAAAGACCATTCCCAACCCCTGTAACACCTGCGATGGGGTGGGCCGTGTGCGAAAACAGAAAACGCTAGAGGTCAAGATCCCCGCGGGCATCGACGACGGCATGCGCATTCGCTCAGCAGGCAACGGCGAGCCTGGGCTCAATGGGGGGCCTGCCGGAGACCTGTATGTAGAGATCTCCGTTAAGGTGCATCGGGTCTTTCAGCGGGATGGTGACGACCTGCACTGCGAGATTCCCGTGTCCTTCGCCCGTGCGGCGCTTGGTGGATCGATTGATGTGCCTACCCTCAATGGCCGGGCCAGCTTCGACCTGCCCGAGGGTACCCAGACAGGCAAGACATTCCGGCTGCGGAGCAAAGGAATCAAAAATGTCCGGTCGAGTGTTGCTGGCGACCTTTACTGCCATGTGGTGCTTGAGACACCCGTGAAGCTCTCCGATAAGCAAAAGCAGTTACTTCAGGCGTTTGAAGACTCCCTTGAAGAAGGCGGCGACCGGCACAACCCGCAGAGCAAGAGCTGGATGGAAAAGGTACGTGACTTTTTTAACTAGGCACTAGTCTGCCGCACCAAGGGCCAGGGCCCGGTCTCGACCAAGCGCTCGGTCTGCCTGGGCCTGCGGCGTATCCTGGCCAATTGGCCAGCCCGCAGTCTCCTGCAGCACAAGGGCTTCGAGCATGGCAATGGCAGCCGGGCCGTCGTTCAGACAGGCAATGTAGTGATAAGACGTACCGCCTGCTTCCAGAAAGTCTTCCCGGCCTTCCATAGCAATTTCTTCTAGGGTCTCAAGACAATCGGAAATAAACCCCGGACAGGCGATGTCAAGCCGTTTGATCCCTTGGGCCGGAAGCGCCTCCAGGCTCTCTGCCGTGTAGGGCTTCAGCCACTCGGCACGGCCAAACCGCGACTGAAATGCCAGCTTCCACTCGTGCGGCGCTAGGCCTAATGCCTCTGCAATAAGCCGGCCCGTTTTATGGCACTCACAGTGGTAGGGGTCTCCTTTGAGCAGGCTGCGCTTGGGCACCCCATGAAAGCTAAACAAGAGTAAATCGCCACGGCCATGCTTTTGCCAGTAGGCCCGAATCTGATTAGCCCAGGCCTGGATATAGTCAGAAAAATCACAAAAGCTGCGTACCAGACGCAGTGCAGGCGGGTTACGCAGTCGCGCAAGGCTTTCATAGACCTTATCGAATACCGTGGCAGTGGTGCTCGCAGAGAACTGCGGGTATAAGGGCAGCACCACCATGCGCGTAACGCCGCGGGCCTTTAGCGCATCAATACCTGCCGCAATACTCGGCTGGCCATAGCGCATGGCGAGTTCCACTGCAATATCAAGACCCTTTTCCTGCAGCAAGGCCTGCAGACGATCTTTCTGCGCCACAGAATAGACCCGCAGCGGGGAACCTTCGGGCATCCAGACCGAGGCATACTTGGCAGCAGACTTGGCGGGCCGAACAGTAAGAATAATGAGGTTCAGAATCGGCCACCAGATGAGCTTAGGAATTTCGACCACACGGGGGTCAGACAAGAACTCTTTGAGGTAGCGCCGCAGGGCAGGGGCGGTGGGCGCATCGGGCGTGCCGAGATTCACCAGCAATACGCCCACGCGGGCCCGGCTGCCATGGCGATAGGGCGGTTCCTCGGAAATCTGACCAGCAGACAGCGGTAAGGTCATGGCGGCTTAGGCAGAACCCCCCGAATGTTCGGAGGCAAGGTGGGTAAGAGCGGTAGACACCAGCCGAGCGGTAATGTCTACGATAGGAATGACCCGATCATAGGCCATCCGGGTAGGCCCAATAACCCCGAGCGTGCCCACCACCTGGCCATTGACCTGATACGGGGCCGTCACAATCGAGAGCTCTTGAACCGGCACCAGGTCTGAATCACCCCCAATAAAGATCTTCACGCCCTGGGCCTGCACCGAATAATCAAGCAGCCGCGCCAGCATCGACTTCTGCTCAAACAGGTGAAACAACTGCCGCAGTCGTGACATGTCATCTGACAGGTCGGCCACATCAAGAAGCCTGCGCTCCCCCGAAATCACAATCGAGCCATCGGGGTCGCTCAGGGCCGCGCCCCCCTCTTCGACCGCCTTGAGCATGAGGCGCGAGACATCCTGCCGCAGATCGGCAACCTCTTTGGCGAGCCTTGCCCGAACGGAGTCGAGACTCATGCCTGCGTAATGCGCAGTGAGGTAGTTTCCGGCCTGCACCAAGGTCTCGGGGGCGAAGTCCTGCTCAGGATGAATCACCTTGTTAATCACATCGCCTTCCGGTGTGACGAGAATAAGCAAGAGCCGCCGCTCGCCAAGACGCAGAAACTCAACATGCCGAAAAACTGCCCCGCGCCTCGGGGCGCAGACCACTCCGGCAAAATGCGAAAGGCTGGAGAGCAGGGATGCGGCATGGGCCACGACCTGGCTGGGCGCATCGGCCTGAATCTGCCCCCCTAGGCTCGCCTCGATATCGGCCGCCATGGGCTGCACGGTAAGCAAGGAGTCCACAAAGAGCCGATACCCCTTGGGGGTGGGGACCCGACCCGCTGAAGTATGCGGGCTTGCCACCAGCCCCATTTCCTCAAGGTCAGACATAACATTACGAATCGTAGCCGGCGAGAGATCGAGGCCAGAAAACTTTGATAGTGCGCGCGAGCCTACAGGCTGCCCCTCAGAGATATAGCGTTCGATGAGGGTTTTCAATAGCTGGCGCGATCGTTCATCCATAGCCCGCATTGTAGAGTTCTAGCAGCAAGGCTGTGGTCTAATGCCAGCCATGTCTCTGGCATTTCACAAGATTGCCGTCTTTGGGCGCCCGCAGACGCCGGGCCTGGCTGGCCCCTTGTCGCGGATTGTGGACTGCCTCGTTCGTCACGCGCCAGATGCAGCGTTATTTGTCGAGGCATCAACGGCCGAAAGCAGCGCGTTTCACCACCCTGGTGCAACACTGCTCCCCTTCGAGCAGCTCAGCGATTGCATCGACCTTGCCATTGTTCTTGGTGGCGACGGCACACTGATAGGCGTTGCCCGCAGGCTCGCGCCGCGGGGCGTCTCGGTGATTGGGGTTCACCAGGGCCGCCTGGGGTTTATGACAGACCTTGAGCTCTCGCAGATCGAAAAAGATCTGCCCTTGATGCTGCATGGCCAGGGTCATCTGGAGCTGCGCGGCATGCTCCAGGTGGTGGTGACCCGGCGGGCCAGCCCGCAATCACCCCGCGAGTCGATCTTTGAGGCTCCGGCCTTAAACGACGCGGTGATAAGCCGAGGGGCGATTAGCCGTATGGTGGAACTCGACGTGTTTGTTGATGGAAACTACCTACAGAGCCTGCGGGCTGACGGGCTCATTCTTGCCACGCCCACCGGGTCTACTGCCTATGCCCTTTCGGCAAATGGCTCTATTTTGCACCCCGGCCTACAGGGCGCGATTCTGGTTCCGGTTGCGCCACAGGCCTTATCAAGCCGGCCGATCGTACTGCCGTGGGGGTCCCAGGTTACCGTGGTGGTCAATGACGGGGCCGGAACCGAGCTGCACTGTGACATGCAGGCCCTCACCGCCTTGCAGGACGGCGACAAGATCCGGATTCAGGCAGCACCCTGGCCTGTGCGGCTTCTTCACCCAAAGGGGTATGACTACTTCGCCATGCTCCGTCATAAACTGCACTGGAGTGCCAACCCGGTGCTTGCCGATCGTCCCGACCCGGCCCCACCTTCCGAACATGCCTAACCCCACGATTCATCATGCTGCGCACCCTCACGCTTCGCGACTTTGTGATTGTCTCGGCCCTTGAGGTCGACCTCTCCGACGGCCTTACCGTTCTTACTGGCGAAACCGGCGCCGGAAAATCTATTCTTCTTGACGCCCTCGGGCTGCTGTTAGGCGATAGGGCCGATCCCGCGCAGATTCGCCCTGGCGCATCACGGGCCGACCTGACCGCCGAGTTTATTCCTCCCGCGCGGCTTCAGGATGTCATCGCCCAATGGCTCAACGAAGCCGGCCTTGACCATGCCGATGAGGCACTAATGTTGCGCAGAACCCTTGAGGCTGCAGGTCGGTCACGCGCCTGGATCAACGGGCAGCCAGTCACCCTTACCCAGTTGCGCGAACTCGGGGAGATGCTTGTGGATATTCATGGGCAGCATGCCCATCAGGCGCTGCAACGGCCCGCAGCGCAGCGGGCGCTTTTTGACAGGCACGCGGGGCTCAGCGATCAGGTGGTTAGCCTAGCGGAAGCTTATAGCCAGTGGCAGGCAAAGCTTGCCCAGCGTAATGAGGCCCTGGAGAAGGCCAGTGTCATTGCGGAGCGCGCTGAACAGCTGCGCTGGAAGGTAGAGACACTGAGAGCACTGGCACTCGGGCCGGATGACTGGGCAGCGCTTAGCGAGGAACAAAAGCGGCTTTCCCATGGTGCCGAGCTAATTCAGGCAGGCGAGTCAGCCCTTCAAGTCATTGAGGAGGCCGACGAGGAAAGTCTTGTCGCCCGTACCGCACGACTGGTTGACCGATTCCGCAGCCTGTCTGCCAAGGACAGTCGGCTAGGCGATATTGCAGAGCTCCTGACCAGCGCACAGATTAGCCTCGAAGAGGCGGCCTCTGCCCTTGGCCGCTACCTGGCCAAGGCCGACCTAGACCCCGCAAGACTGCAGGAGGTCGAGGCCCGCGTAAGCCAGATCTTTGAGACTGCGCGACGGCTGCGGGCCCGCCCCGAAGACCTGGTTGCGCTGCAGGCAGAGTCAGAACTGGCACTGGCCGAGGCTGAAGAATCACTCGACCTGGGAGCGCTCGAGGCCCAGGTTCAGAAGGCCGAGGCGCAGTATCTGGAAAAGGCCAAGGCCTTAAGTAAGGCCCGGGCCCAGGCGGTGCCCGCATTTGCCAGCCAGGTAAGCCATTGGCTCAAAGAGCTCGCCATGGGCGGCATGCAGTTTCGGGTGCAGCTGGAGCCTCGCGACACCGGGGCTTCCCATGGCCTGGAAGACCTAGTCTTTGCCCTACAGCATCAGGCACAAGGCCCGACCTTTCCCTTGGCTAAGGTTGCCTCGGGGGGCGAACTCTCCCGCGTCAGCCTGGCAATTGCGGCCGTGGCCGCGCAGGCCACCGATACCCCCACGCTCATCTTCGATGAGGTGGACGTTGGTATTGGCGGCAATACCGGGCATGTGGTGGGTAGGCTGCTGCGCGAACTCGGCAGCGCACGACAGGTGCTTGCAGTTACCCACTTACCCCAGGTTGCCGCCCGCGGACACCATCACCTGCAGGTCAGTAAGTCCATTAATGCCCAGGGCCAGATAGAGAGCCAGCTGAGAGCGCTTACAGGGGATTCACGCACCGATGAGATCGCGCGCATGCTTGGAGATGAGGGGCTTAAGACCGAGTCTCAGGCCCTGGCCCGGGAGCTCTTGTCTTTATAGCTGCAGCTTCGACTAAGCTTAGCCGCTAATGGCCCATCTCGTTAGACCAAGTGCCTATTGAGCCTATCGCAGGCCCAAGACGTCTTGCATATCAAAAAGGCCTTTATCGCGCTGCATAAGAAACCGCACGGCACGCAGCGCACCCTCTACATAGGTGGTGCGCGAAGAAGACCGATGACTGATCTCTATCCGCTCGCCTGCCCCGGCAAAGAGCACGGTGTGATCGCCCACGATATCCCCACCCCGAATCACCGAAAAGCCGATCTCGTCGTCCGAACGCGCACCCGTATGGCCGTGCCGCCCATAGACGGCATCGCGGGCGAGGTTACGGCCTGTGGCCTGCGCGACCACCTCGGCCATTTTTAGTGCGGTACCCGAAGGGGCATCCACCTTGTGTCGATGGTGGGCCTCGATTACCTCAATATCAAAACCCTCTGCAAGGTAGCCCGCGGCCTGCTCGAGGATCTTGAGCGTGACATTCACGCCCACGCTCATGTTGGGCGCAAAGACAACCGGTATCTGGTCAGCAGCCGCCCGAATCTGTGACAGACCTGTGGCATCAAAACCTGTGGTGCCCAGAACAAGCCGGATGCCACGGCCCGCACAGGCAGCCAGGTGCTGCAGGCTTGCCTCTGGCCGGGTAAAGTCGATAAGCACATCGGCCTGGCCCATACCAGCAAGGTCTGCGCGCACCAGGACACCTGTGGCCTGGCCCAACATCTGCCCTGCATCCTTCCCCACCATAGGGCTGTCATCGCGGTCAAAGGCCGCGGCCAGAGCGGTTTCGGGGTGGGCAAGTACTGCCGCAATAAGCCCCTGCCCCATTCGGCCCGACGCCCCCGCGACTGCCACGCGAATCGTCATCGCCCGCCCCGTTCTTCAGAAAGCATCACCGGATAGGCCGTAAAGGTAGAAGGGCATCGCCCGAAGCCGCTGGCAAGGTGTCTCCACCCCATTCGACCAATTGGTCTTTATCAAACCGAACGAAAAAACGCCGACGGTCACGCTGGCCATCGCCACGCCGAATATCGAAGACATATTCCCAACGATCGTCTCGAAAGGGATCAACAAGCAACGGGGTGCCCAGAACCGCCCGCACCGCATCTCGGCTCATTGCCGGGCGAAGCTGATCCACCATGTCCTTAGAAATGAAATTGCCCTGACCAATATCGGGTCGATAGGGTGTGAGCCAGCTCGGCCGATTTTCACGTACCCGCTCGACCGCGGTGCAGCCCGAGAGAAGGCTCAGTATGACAACGCATGGAATGGCATTTTTCATAGAACGGATTGCACCACGAATTCAGAGGAAAAACCGGGCGAAAGACACAAACTCGTTATCATAAGCTGCATGACCACTCAAGAGCATCTTGCCGCCGACCTGAAAAATACCGGGCTTAAGGTCACCGTTCCCCGACTGAAAGTGCTCTCAATCTTCGAACAATCCAAAACCCGCCATCTCAGCGCCGAAGATGTCTATAAGGTAATGCTGGCAGAGAACATGGATGTCGGGCTGGCGACAGTCTACCGGGTGCTCACACAGTTTGAGCAGGCGGGTATTTTGCTACGTTCTCACTTCGAGTCGGGAAAGGCGGTGTTTGAACTGAACCAGGGCAGCCACCATGACCACTTGGTATGCCTTGACTGCGGGCGGGTTGAGGAATTTTTTGACGCAAAGATAGAAGACCGACAGCACAAGATCGCCGAAGAAAAAGGCTTTGCCCTGCAAGATCATTCCCTCGCCCTCTATGGACAATGCCAGAGAAAGGCCTGTCCTCATAAGCGCAGCAAATGATGGCCTCTGTGGATTCGGTTATTGGGGCTGTGGCCCTGGTTCTGCTGGTAATGTCGGTCTGGTCGTGGACGGTGATTATCAATAAGTCAGTCGAACTGCGAAGGCTGCGGCGCAACAGCCGACTGACCACCGAGGCCTATTGGGCTGAAAATTCCGTACCGGCAGCAGTCGATGCCCTCGCCGCGCGAGACGCTTCAGGATACTTTCTTGCCGTGGCCAGGGCAGCCCAGAACCATGAGCAAGGCCCATCGGGGACAACCCGGGCGCTGCGCTCAGCGCTGCTAGACGCGCGGACCAGCCTGGAGTCCGGGCTTACCGGTCTGGCATCCATCGGTAGTACCGCCCCATTTGTGGGGCTTTTTGGAACTGTCTGGTCTATCTTTAATGCGCTTGTGGCCATTGATGGCCAGGGTCCGGTAATGATTGATCAGGTGGCAGGGCCAGTAGGCGAGGCTCTTGTAATCACCGCCGCAGGCCTGTTTGTGGCCATTCCGGCGGTAATGGCCTATAACGCCCTTGCCCGCAATGCCCGACTGGTATTGGCTGAGCTCGATGGGTTTGCCCACGATCTGAATGCCGCTGCCACAGGGGGTACGCCTAAAACCTCGGAAGCGCAGGGCTAGAAGCCTTCTACCGATTATCAAGGCACTGGTTCATGGCACTCGGTCAGTTTTCTTCAGAAGATCCCGCAAAGACGATTTCGGAGATCAACACCACGCCGTTTGTCGATGTCATGCTGGTGCTTCTGATCATTTTCATTATCACTGCACCACTCATAAGCCAGGGGCTACCCCTTACCCTGCCGCAGGCCGATGCCCCTAGTCTTCCGACCAAGGCCCAGACCGTACGGGTAGAAATCACCGCCCAGGGAGTGGTCACAGTCGATGGCCAGACACCGGGCGAAACACCCACGACAAAAAATGCACTCGAATCTCTGCTGTCAACCAAGGCCCAGACCCTGGGGCAGGACATCCAGTTAGAGATTCGCGCCGATGGCGCAACCGCCTATGCCCGGGTTGCCGAAGTCATTGCCGCAGCCCAGGCGGTGGGCCTGCGGCAGATCGGCCTGGTTACGATGCCGGAGCCCCCGGCCGCCGTGCCGCCCGGTTCAGCACCTCGATCACCTCAGACTCGGTAAGCCACTCACTCAAAATAGCGGGCGATTGCAGGCCGGGGCCATAGACCAGATAGAGAGGCACGCCATTGCGCCCGTGACGATTGAGCTCCTGGGTGATGCGCGGATCCTGACGGGTCCAGTCAGCCACCAGAACCTGGTAGCCCTCAGAGGCCAGTCGCTGGGCTACCACCCCGCGCGTTATCACCCGAGCCTTATTGGCCTGACAGCTAATGCACCAGGCCGCGGTAAAGTCGACAAAGACCACCATGCCCTGGGCGGCAAGGGTCTCGGGGAGATTTGGCTCCCACGGCCTTCCCATCGTTACCTGGGCTGACCCCTCAGCCCCGGGAGCAGGGCCAGAGCCAGCAGAGCCGACATCGGCGCGACCTGCGGTCCCTAGACTGCCCGACGGCTGCGGCACCGTTGCCGCAGGATTAAACCGGGTGGCCTGCCATAGCAGCGCGAGGCTCGCCAGCACGGCCAGCGCCATGACTGCGAGCTTGCCCCATTGCCAGGATGCCTCTGACGTGAACCGCTGGGCCTGCCAACGGCCATAGACCCAGAGCCCAAGGGCCACGCAGACCCAGAGCAGCATCAGGGCTAGCACGGCGCCAGGCCCATTTTGTTCAGTGAGCACCCAGCCCAGCCAGGCAGCCGTGGCCAACATAGGAAAGCCAAGCGCCTTGCGAAAGGTCTCCATCCAGGCGCCCGGCCGGGGAAGCAAGGCCAGTGCCCTTGGCCATACCGCCAACACCATATAGGGCAAGGCCAGCCCAAGGCCGAGGCTTGCAAAGACGCCCAGTGCGGCGGGAACTGAGGCAGTGGCCGTATAGCCCAGGGCGCTGCCCATAAAAGGTGCCGTGCAGGGCGAGGCCACCACCACCGCCAACACGCCCGAGCCAAAGGCGTTGCGCATCTCGGAGGCTTTTGTAGACCCGGAGCCCTGAGACGATACCGCACCCGTAGAGAGGCCCTGCGCCATGTCGCCGCTTACCCGAGCGAGCCCAAGCCCAATCTCAAAGATACCAAACAGGTTGAGGGCAATGGCAACGAAAAGCAGCGCCAGCAGGCTTACCACCCAAGGATTCTGCAGCTGGAATCCCCAGCCAACCGCCTCACCGGCCGCCCGTAGTGCCAGAAAAATCGCTGCCAGGCTCAGCATGGAAACCACCACGCCTAAGGTAAAGACCAGCCCATGCTGCCATGCCTGCGCCGGGGAGTGGGCCTGTTGGCTAAAGGCCAAGACCTTCAGTCCCAGCACCGGAAAAACGCAGGGCATGAGGTTTAAGAGCAGGCCCCCCACAAAGGCGAGCCCAACGGCTAGAAAAAACCCTGAGGCCTGTCCGGCTGCTGGCTTAGAGGCAGCCGACCCTGCATAGGCCTGCTCTGCGGTCTGGCCTGCCGATACCAATTCCCCGGTCTGGGCGAGCAAGACACGGGCTTGGGCAGAAGGCTCCGGATTAAGCGACCAAC
>VGHK01000027.1 GCA_016868305.1 Betaproteobacteria bacterium
GATCCCAGTAGAGACAGGAGGGCATGGGAATAATGAAAAGACTAGAAGGCAAAAGTATCGTCGTCACCGCTGCGGCGCAAGGCATTGGTCGCGCCAGTGTGCTGGCCATGGCCGCTGAGGGCGCTCATGTCTGGGCCACCGACGTCAATGGCGCTGTGCTGCGGTCACTGGCGGGGACTGCCGGAATTGAAACCGCGGTGCTTGATGTACTCGATCAGTCGGCGATTCAAGCTATGGCGGCTCAGACTGGCCCCATCGATGTGCTGTTCAACTGCTCGGGTATCGTACACAACGACACCGTACTTAAGGCCAGGGATGAAGACCTAGACTTTGCCTTTCGCCTGAATGTACGGGCCCACATGCATATGATCCAAGCTTTTCTGCCCGGTATGTTGACCAAGGGGGGCGGTAGCATCATCAACATGGCGAGCGTGGCTTCGAGCGTAAAAGGGCTTCCCAGTCGATGCGTGTATGGAACGACTAAGGCCGCCGTGATCGGGCTGACCAAAAGCGTGGCGGCTGACTACGTGGGGCAGGGGGTTCGCTGCAACGCCATCTGTCCTGGCACTGTTGATACGCCCTCGCTCGCTGACCGTATCAATGCCTACGAGGACCCCGTCGCCGCTCGTAAGGCCTTTGTAGCTAGGCAGCCCATGGGGCGTTTGGCCCAGGCCGAAGAGATCGCCCCCCTGCTGGTCTTCCTTGCCAGCGATGAGTCCCGGTTTGTTACCGGACAAGCCTATTCTATTGATGGCGGGATGACCATATGAACCAACTTGACATGACAGGCCGCCATGCGGTCATCACCGGCGGCGCCTCGGGCCTAGGCCTAGCGATTGCGCAGCGCATGATCTCATCCGGGGCTCAAGTCACCTTATGGGATCGCGACCCCATAGCCCTTAAGGCTGCCTCCGAGATGCTGGGACCAAAAGCCGCTGGGGTACAGGTGGATGTCGCCCGCCACGACAGCGTAGTCGCAGCGGTTGCACAAACCCACAGGCCAGTGCACGCGCTAGTAAACAGTGCAGGCATCGCCGGGCCGAATACCACGCTGTGGAACTATTCAGTCGCCGACTGGGACCAGGTGATGCAGGTTAATGTCAACGGAACCTTCTTGTGCTGCCGAGAGTTGGTGCCCCTGATGAAAGAGCAAGGCTGGGGCCGCGTGGTGAATATTGCCAGCGTAGCCGGCAAAGATGGCAATCCCAATGCCAGCGCCTACAGCACGAGCAAGGCCGCGGTGATTGGCATGACCAAATCCCTTGGTAAGGAACTCGCTCAGACCGGTGTCCGTGTCAATTGCGTAACCCCGGCTGCAGTAAAAACTGCCATTTTTGACCAGATAACACCGGCCCATGTGGAGTTTATGCTCTCCAAAATACCCATGGGGCGTTTCGGCCAACCCGATGAAATTGCGGCCATGGTGACCTGGCTATGTACCGACGACTGCTCTTTTTCCACTGGGGCAGTTTTTGACCTCTCCGGAGGACGTTCCACTTACTGAATCACGCGAAAGGCACCCATGAAACTCGTTCGTTACGGCTCCCCTGGAAAAGAGAAACCCGGTTTAATTGACGCCTACGGTCGTCTGCGCGATCTGAGTTCGGTTATTGCCGATATCACCCCCGACATGCTCTCGGATAAGGGCCTAGCCAGGCTCTCACGCATCAAAACAGAAAGGCTTGCACTGGTAGCCGGAAAGAAGCGTTTTGGGCCACCGGTGATGGGCAGTGGAAAGTTTATCGGTATCGGCCTGAACTATGCGGACCATTGTGCAGAGTCGGGTATGCCAATCCCCAAAGAGCCAATCTTCTTTATGAAGTCGCCGCATTGCATCCAGGGTCCAGATGACGATGTCATGCTCCCACGGGGTTCACGCAAGACCGACTGGGAAGTCGAACTGGGTTTGGTGATCGGTACCCGAGCGAGGTATGTTCGGCAGAAGGACGCTCTGAACCATGTGGCCGGCTACTGCACTGTCAATGATCTTAGCGAGCGTGAATTCCAGCTCGAACGCGGTGGGACATGGGACAAGGGTAAGAGCTGCGACACCTTCGGGCCGATAGGCCCCTGGCTGGTAACACGTGACGAGGTGCCCAACCCGCATAGACTGAATATGTGGCTCGATCTCAATGGCCAGCGCATGCAACACGGGTCGACCAAGACCATGATCTTTGGCATAGCCAAACTGGTCAGCTATGTCAGTGAGTTCTTGACTCTTGAGCCCGGCGACATCATCACCACCGGCACCCCTCCAGGGGTCGGCATGGGCATTAAGAAGGATGGCAAACCCGCTCCTCTTTATTTGAAGCGGGGTGATGTAATGACCCTCGGTATCGAGGGTCTCGGCCAGCAAAGCCAGAAGGTGGTGGCCTTCAAGGCTTGAGAATTCAGCCGCTCACTGCGAGCAGAGGGGCGATCATGGCAGCTCGAACTGCTAGCGATCTAGGTTGCGGTTCATCCAGACTCTCCTTCTAGAGACCCTGCAAGGCATTTTCGGGGTAGCCCGGTTGCCTGCGGCAGTCTTCGATGTACTGCCTTACGATATCCTCGAATGAAGCGTCTGGGCGTAAGCCCAGCTGTAAGGCTCGTTCGCTCGAAGCTCCTCGCGCCCAATTGCTGACGATGGCGGCAATGCGCTCTTCGCGTTCGAAACGCACGCGCGCGCGAACCTTCGCGCCGGCTACTTTTTCCAGCGCAGCGAGCATCTGCTGTACGGTCACCGTCACGCTCGGTAAATTGAGCGCCAGGCGGTTACCCAGGGTACTGGCGTTAGCTTCGAAGACCGCGATCAGGCTGTTGATGGTCGTGCCCGGTGAGGACACCGGATGAGAGACGCTGGCATCGACCGGGCAGACACTCTCGACGCCGGCCAGCGGCTCCCGGATGATGCCGCTGAAAAAAGATGAGGCAGCGCCATTGGGTTTACCGGGCCGAACCGTCACCGTCATCAGCCGTGCCGAGCGGCCGTCAATAAAGCCCTTTCGGGTGTAGTCGGCTATCAGATACTCGATCAGAAGTTTTTGGGTGCCATAGGAGGTCTGCGGCGAGGGCAGAGTGGTATCGGTCACCAGCGCGGGCATGGGCTGGCCTGCATAGGGACCGAAGACGGCCACCGAGCTGGCGAATACGAATCGAGAGGCCTTGCCCGAACGGCGGATGCTATCGAGCAGCAGCCGTGTGCTGTCGAGGTTGGAGCGCAGGCCCAGATCGAAGTCCAGCTCACATTCGCCCGAGACAGCCGAGGCCAGATGAAAGACGCCGTCGAAACCGCTGGCCAGCAGATCACCTTGCTCCAGCAAAGGAGCTGCGTGGGTCCTGACCCGAGCATCGGCCTGCAGATCACCGGGGGCCGGGAAGAGGTCAACCAGGACCAGCTCTTTAATGGGCTGGCCGCCAAGCGCACCACGGCCAAGTAGGGCGCGGGCCAGTCGCGCGCCCAAAAAACCGGCCCCGCCGGTCACGAGAATACGCATGGGTTTAATTCCTCAGGGGTGGGGGTGGGGTTGGATCGGAGGCGATGGCTCCTGCCGCTGCATCAGTGATTGTCCTTGGGTACGAAGGCGCCGCGCTGACCGACCAGGAAATCCAGGTCAGCCCCTTCGTCGGCTTGCAGTACATGGTCGATGTAGAGCTTCCAGTAGCCCGATTTTAGCGGCGGCTCCGGTCGCGTCCATTGCGCCATGCGCTGCTTGAGCTCATCGTCGCTGATAAGCAGTTGCAGGCGTCGCTCGGGCACATTGAGTTCGATCATATCGCCGTTACGGACTGCGGCCAGGGGCCCCCCGGCCGCCGCTTCCGGGGATGTGTGCAGTACCACCGTGCCGTAGGCTGTGCCGCTCATGCGCGCATCACTGATACGCACCATGTCGGTAATGCCCTTGCGCAGCACCTTAGGCGGCAGCGGCATGTTGCCCACTTCAGCCATGCCGGGGTAGCCCTTGGGGCCGCAGTTCTTCAGCACAAGGATGCAGTGCTCGTCGACATCGAGGCTCTCATCGTCGATACGACGATGAAAGTCGTCGCTGTCTTCAAACACCACGGCCCGTCCGGTATGAACCATCAGGGCTGGTGTGGCCGCACTGGGCTTGATAACAGCACCACGCGGCGCAAGGTTGCCGCGGAGGATGGCGATACCGGCCTTTTCTTTGAAGGGCTGGGCAAAGGATTTAATGACACGCGGATCGTGATTCTGTGCGTCGGCGATATTCTCGGCCACAGTCTTGCCGCTCACTGTCACGATCCCTTTGTGCAACAGGTGCTGGATTTCCCGCATCACCACCGGCAGGCCACCGGCATAGCAGAAATCTTCCATCAGATACTGGCCCGAGGGCTGCAAATTGAGCAGGCAGGGCATTTCGCTACCCAGTCGCTCGAAATCGTCCACCGTGAGCCTCAGGCCTAGGCGGCCGGCAATTGCAATCAAATGAATTACCGCATTGGTCGAGCCCCCGATGGCTGCAAGTGTGCGAATAGCGTTCTCAAATGCCTCGCGCGTGAGCACCCTGCTGATGGTCTGGTCCTGATGCACCATTTCGACGATTCGGCGTCCGGCCTGACGGGCAAGAATGTTGCGACGGCCATCGACGGCGGGAAAGGCGGCATTGCCCGGTAGGCCTATCCCTAGGGCCTCGACCATGCTTGCCATCGTACTGGCTGTACCCATGGTCATGCAGTGACCGTGGCTGCGGTGCATGCAGCTCTCGGCCTCGAAGAAGTCTTGGAGCTTTAATGTGCCGGCGCGCACCTGCTCACTCATACTCCATACGCCCGTGCCTGACCCAAGATCTTGACCGCGCCATTTGCCATTGAGCATCGGGCCGCCCGAGACACCGATGGTAGGAAGCCCCGCGCTAGAGGCCCCCATCAGCAAGGCGGGCGTGGTCTTGTCGCAGCCCATTAGCAGCACCACGGCGTCGATCGGGTTGCCGCGGATACTTTCTTCCACATCCATGCTGGCGAGGTTACGGTAGAGCATGGCAGTCGGGCGCAAAAGGGTCTCGCCCAGGCTCATGACTGGGAACTCGAGCGGGAAGCCGCCGGCCTCATAAACGCCAATCTTCACCTGCTCGGCAAGGGTTCGGAAATGGGAGTTGCAGGGGGTCAGTTCGCTGAAGGTGTTACAGATGCCGATAACTGGGCGGCCGTCGAACTGGTCGTGCGGCACGCCCCTGCCTTTGACCCAGCTGCGGTAGGCAAAGCCGTCACGGTCCTGTCGGCCAAACCATTGTTGCGATCGTAGTTCCGAGGGTTTCTTGGGTGTTGGTGCGTTCATATCGGAGACAGCCGGTGGTTTCAATCAGCTAATGATAAGGAATTCACCGCGTCTGGGTTGTCAATGGCAGTGGCTCATCTCCCTTGAGCGCGCCTACATAACCGCTCACGAGGGTTTTCCGGGGTACTTGGGGTTTACTGATCACGATATTATCCTGCCAGAAAACCGACGGAAATATATTAACGAAACCTTATCGAGCACATCGTAATCATAATGCATAAGGGAACTTAGTCGGGGTTGAGGAACTTGCAATGACACGTGCGATTGATCTGTTTTTCAGGCTACTGGAACTGCTAATTGTGGCTTGTCTGGTCGCCATGGTCATCATGGTCTTCGGCAATGTGATGCTGCGCTTCACAATGAACACGGGCATCCTCATCTCCGAGGAAATGTCGCGCTACTGTTTCATATGGCTCATCTTTATCGGTGCTATGGCGGCCATGCGAGAGAAAACCCATGTGGGTGTCGACATCCTCATTAGAATACTGCCCCATGTCGGCAAGAAGGCCTGCCTGCTCCTAAGCGAATCGCTCATGCTCATGATCAACTGTCTTTTCTTTATCGGCACCTGGAAGATGCACGAGCTGCAGGTCACCAACGTCTCGGTGGTGGTGGGCCTGTCCATGATCTGGGTTTACGGAATTGGTTACGTGGTTAGCGTGGTCATGGCGCTGATGAACCTAAAGGCGCTCTTCGATCTGCTTGCTGGCCGGCTGCCCGAAGACGACCTAAACCAGGAAAACGATTCGGTGGGCACCATCGAGGTCAAAACCGAATTACAGGAACGCAAAGGCTGACCGGTGACTGTGCTCGTCTTTCTCTTCAGCCTGCTCGCAGGCATGGCCATCGGCATGCCGATCGCCTATGCCCTTCTGTTCTGTGGCGTGGCCCTCATGACTTTCCTGGGCCTGACCAGCAACGTGGTCTCATTTGACAGCCAGATTCTTGCTCAGCGCTTGGTCGATGGTGCCGACAACTTTGCTCTGTTGGCAGTACCTTTCTTCGTGCTGGCTGGGGAATTCATGAACGCTGGTGGTCTGACCCGCCGCATCATCAATCTGGCAATGGCATGGGTCGGGCATCTCCGAGGCGGTCTGGGCTACGTAGCAGTGCTTGCCGCCATCATCATGGCGGCACTGTCTGGTTCTGCAGTGGCTGACACGGCAGCCTTGGCCACCCTGCTCATTCCCATGATGCGAGATGCCGGCTATAGCGTAGGCCGCTCAGCGGGCCTGATCGCTGCCGGAGGTATCATCGCGCCCATCATCCCGCCCTCCATCGGTCTGATCGTCTTTGGCGTTGTAGGCAATGTATCCATCATCAAGCTATTCATGGCCGGCATCGTGCCCGGCTTGCTCATGGGGCTGGCCATCGGTATCGCATGGTGGCTGGTGTCGAAACGGGAAAATGTGCCTGTCCAACCGCGCATGGTGATGGCTGAACGCATGAAGCACACCCTGAATGGCCTGCTGGCGCTGGCCCTACCGGTCGTCATCATTGGCGGCATGAAGCTAGGCGTTTTTACCCCCACCGAGGCGGCGGTGGTGGCTGTCGTATACAGCTTTCTGGTTGGCACTCTGGTATACCGCGAACTCAAGCTGCGCCAGCTGTACAGCCTCGTCCTATCTGCAGGTAAAACTACCGCGGTGGTGATGTTTCTGGTGTCGGCTGCAATGGTTAGCGCCTGGCTCATCACCGTGGCCAACATTCCGGCCCAGGTGGTTGATTTGATCGAGCCGTTGCTCGAGAACCCCAAGCTGTTGATGCTTGTCCTTATGCTGGTGATCTTGTTGGTGGGCACAGCGCTTGACTTCACGCCCACCGTGCTTATCCTCACGCCTGTGCTCATGCCAGTGGTACTTAAGGCCGGTATCGATCCGGTCTATTTCGGTGTAATGTTCATTCTGAATAATGCAATCGGTCTAATCACGCCGCCAGTGGGCAATGTGCTCAACGTTATATGCGGTGTGGCCAAAATCGGGCTCGACCAAGCTTTCAAGGGCGTACTGCCTTTCTTAGCCGCCCACCTGACTGTCCTTTTTACGCTGGTGCTGTTCCCGCAAATCGTCACCGTTCCTCTACAGTGGTGGTTTCGGTAAGTAATCTTTTAACCTAATGGAGACAACCAAAATGAAACGACGTTCCCTAGCTTTTATTGCCTGCGCAGCGTTACTGAGCGCCAGTTCCGCCTTCGCGCAGTTTGCCGATCGAAACATCAAATTTACCAATGGCGTTAATGAAGATCATCCCGTTGGCGTCGGTGTTAAGAAGATGCAGGAAGTACTGGCCGCAAAGACCGGAGGCAAAATGAAGATCACCGCTTTCTGGGGGGGCTCAGCTGGGGGTGATCTGCAGGCCACACAGGCCCTGCGAGCCGGTACGCAGGAGATGGTGTGCACATCTAGCTCTCCGCTGGTGGGCATCGTTAAAGAACTTGGCGTATTTGACCTGCCCTTCTTGTTTGCCAACGAAACGGAGGCCGATGCGGTGCTCGATGGCCCAGCTGGCAGGTATTTCAATGCCAAACTCGAAGCCGCCGGTCTAGTCAATCTGGCTTATTGGGAAAACGGTTTTCGTAACCTTACCAACAGTAAGCGAGCGGTCACGAAACTCGAAGACTTTGAAGGCGTCAAACTGCGCGTCATGCAGAACAATATTTTCTTGGATACCTTCCGAACTCTCGGTACTAATGCGGTCCCGATGGCATTTCAAGAGGTATTTACAGCCTTAGAAACCAAGACCATCGATGGACAAGAAAATCCTTTCGTGACTATCGAAACATCTAAGTTCAATGAAGTGCAGAAGTACCTCAGTGTTACGCGTCACGCCTACACTCCCTTCCTGGTGCTCTACAGCAAAAAACTGTGGGACCAACTCACGCCACAGGAGCAAGCCGTATTGCGCGAGGCTGCCATGGAAGGTCAGAAGGTTCAGCGCGCGGCGAACAGGACCCTCAATGAAAAATCGCTATCGAGTCTGAAGACCAAGGGTATGCAGGTCAATGAAATTGCTCCGGCCGAGCAAAATCGTATCCGTGCCAAGGTGGCTCCCGTCTACGACAAGCATAGAGATTCGATCGGCACCGAGGCCATCAAAGTAGTAGAAGACGAACTGAAAAAGGCCCGGAGTAGATAATCCCTCTTGAGCGGCTCCACGACTCTGGTCGTGGAGCCCTTCGTTTCCGCACGAGAACGCTCGCTGAAGATCACGCAACTAGAAACCCTGCGACTGGGGGAGTTCCCCAACATCCTGTGGGTGCGTCTGTACACTGACGAGGGCCTAGTGGGCCTGGGTGAGACCTTCATGGGTGCCGGGGCAGTGGAGGCCTACCTGCACGAATGGGCCGCTCCAAAGCTACTGGGGCAGAACCCGCTTGCCATCGAATCACGCAACCGCGACCTCACCGGTTATCTGGGCTGGCGCGGATCCGGGGTAGAAACACGCGGCAATTCGGCCCTGGATATTGCCCTGTGGGACCTGTTCGGTAAAGCCGCCGGAATGCCCCTCTACACCGCCCTGGGCGGCCGCAGCCGCGAGTCCATACGCATCTACAACACCTGCGCTGGCTACCAGTACATCCGCAGCAATGTGAACCAGAGCAGTTCCAACTGGGGTCTAGGCAGCCCTACCGGCCCTTACGAGGACTTGCAGGGTTTTCTGCACCATGCCGACGAATTGGCCCTGTCCTTGCTGTCAGAGGGCATCACCGGTATGAAGATCTGGCCCTTTGACGTTGCCGCCGAGCAGTCCCATGGTCAGTACATCAGCCCACAGGACCTTGACAGCGCCCTGGAGCCTTTTCGAAAGATTCGCCAAGCCGTGGGCGACAAGCTGGACATCATGGTCGAGTTTCACAGCCTTTGGCGCCTGCCGATGGCGCGTAAGATCGCTCGCGCCCTGCAGGAATTCGATACCTTCTGGCATGAGGATGCCATCCGCATCGACAGCCTGGAGCTGCTCAAGCAGTATGCCGAGGACTGCCGTGCGTTGATCTGTGCAAGCGAGACCCTAAGTTACAAGTGGGGCTTTAAGGACTATCTGCAGAGCGGGGTGGCGGGCGTAGTTATGCTCGATCTGAGTTGGTGCGGCGGTCTCACCGAGGCTCGTAAGATTGCCGCCATGGCCGACGCTTGGCAACTGCCGGTGGCTCCTCATGACTGCACAGGCCCGGTGGTCTGGGCGGCTTCTACCCACCTCTCGCTGCACGCGCCCAACGCCCTCATTCAAGAAAGTGTGAGAGCGTTCTACAGCGGCTGGTACAAGGAACTGGTGACCGAGTTGCCGCGGGTTCACCGGGGCATGATCAGCTTGAATGATAAGCCCGGTCTGGGTCTACAGCTGTTGCCCGATCTGCACCTGCGCAAGGACGCGATATTGCGCAGTAGTCGCTGAAGTAGCGTGTGCCGACACTCAATCCTGCCAGCGCGTGTGGAACTTGCCGACCCGATCGATGCGCTGGTAGCCGTGGGCGCCAAAGTAGTCGCGCTGGGCCTGCAGCAGGTTGGCTGGTAGCCTTACCGACCGATAGCTGTCGTAGTAGTCCAGGGCACTCGAGATAGCTGGCGTGGGCACCCCGTGCATAGCGCCCAGTGCCACCACCTCGCGCAGGCCGCACTCCGAGCGTGCCAGCATGGTGGCACACTGCGGATCGACCAAAAGGTTGTCCAGACCCGGTTGTCGGTTGAAGGCCTCAGTGATGGGCAGCAACAGGCGCGAGCGGATAATGCAGCCCGCTTGCCAGACGCTTGCCACCGTGGCCAGGGGCAAGGACCAGTCAAACTCCCTGGATGCCGCGCGCAGAAGGGCGAAACCCTGCGCATGGCTACAGATTCGGGTAGCCAACACGGCGTTATGGGCTCGCTCCAGGGTGGCGGCACGGTTCGCCGAGGGTCTGGACAGTGCAGACTTGAGGACCGAGGCAGCGTGCAGACGTTCTTGTTTGAGGCCGCTAAGCGCGCGTGCGAATACCGCCTGGGTGATAGTGGGGGTACTGACACCCAGATCGAGAGCGGTCTGACTGGCCCATTTGCCGGTCCCCTTTTGTTCGGCGCTGTCCAGAATCGAGTCGACCAGAGCCTCTGCAGTGTCGAGATCCTTGCGCTGCAAGATGTCGGCACTGATGTCCATCAGGTAGCTGCCCAACTCGCCCTGCGCCCATTGGGCAAATACCTCGCCTATGGCGGCAGCCGGCATCTTTAGAACCTGATGCATAAGCCAGTAGGCCTCGCATAAGGTCTGCATCTCGGCATATTCAATGCCGTTGTGCACAATCTTCACAAAGTGGCCGGCACCCTCTGGGCCCATCCAGTCGCAGCAGATGCGGCCGTCTTCGGTACGCGCGGCAATCGCCTGCAACAGCGGCCGTACCCTGGGCCAGCCCGCAAAATCACCGCCGGGCATGAGCGCCGGTCCCGACAAGGCGCCATGCTCGCCACCGCTGATCCCCAGACCAATGTAATGGATACCTTGGGCTCGCAAGGCGAGCATGCGACGGTTCGTATCGATGAAATGGCTGTTGCCGCCGTCCATCACCACATCGCCGGCTTGAAGTAAGGCCCCGAGGGCCCGCAGCACCTGATCGACTGGATCGCCAGCGGGAACCATGACCAAGAGGCAACGTGGTGAGCGTAGCCTCCCCGTCAATTCGGACAGGCTGGATGCGATGCTGAGGCGAGGGCCTTGTGTTCGCGATGCAAAGTGCTCACGACGCCCATGGTCTGCGTCATGCCCACAAACTGAAAAACCGTTGCGCTCGAGATTAAGTGCCAGGCCTCCACCCATCACCCCCAGTCCGATAAGCCCAATTTCGCTCTCCTGCATGTGTCCGAGAAATCCGACGTTCTTGGGATCAGCCACGGCCCACATAAGGCATTTGGGTGGCCATGACGGTGGTAAATAGAATGTTGGCCGACAGCGGCAGTCGGGCCATGGTCATGAAGGTCTCGACCACAGCCGACATGTCCATCCGCGGTTCGGTCTTGACACTGCCGTCGGCTTGACGGATGCCTGCAGCCATGCTGGCAGTCATCTCCGAGGCCACGTTGCCGATGTCGATCTGACCAACCGCAATGCCAAATGGTCGTCCATCGAGCGAGGCGGCCCGCGTCAGGCCCGAGATCGCATGCTTGGTGGCGGTGTAGGCGATCGAACCGGGGCGAGGAACATGGGCCGAGATCGAGCCATTGTTGATGATACGACCCCCCTGGGGTTGTTGGTCTCGCATTAGCTTGAAAGCCTGCGACAGGCAGTAAAAGGCCCCATTGAGGTTGATGTCCACCGCCCGACGCCAGTCGTCACCACAGATATCCCCAGGCAGTGCGCCGGGCAGAGAGACACCGGCATTGTTAAAGAGCAGGTCGAGCCGCCCCCAGCGTTCGCGCACCTGGCCAAAGGCCCGCGCGACGTGGGCCTCATCGGAGACATCGGCTGCAATGGCTAGGCCGTGACCCGCCTGATCACCGGCCAGAGCCAGCGTCTCCTGCAGGGCATCGGCGCGGCGACCGACCAGGACTACCTGCCAGTCCTCCTTGAGTAGGGCAAGGGCGCAGGCGCGACCAATGCCCGCACTGGCTCCAGTAACAAGAGCCGTTTTTTTCATGATGGGCTGTTTAAGTTGTTGGAGAGTGATCTCAGAGTTCGGCAAAGGCGATTTGCACTCTCAGCGATTGGCGCTTGACGGCGGCGAGTTCGAAAGCCGATAGGGCATTTAATAGATCGCATGGGGGTCTCGGAACAGAGTGATGGACAGCAATGCAGAGGCGGCGGTGTTGACAGCAAGCATTAAGCATACTCCCGCAGGCCACCCTGTTGCCAGGGCGTCATGGAGCGCGAGGGTCAGGCACCTGAGTCGGGGCCTTGCACTTGAAGAATCAAGCCTACCGAGGGATCCGAGCGCAGGGCGGCTAGGGCGGCAGAGGTGACGGCGGTTACTGGCCTGTCAATGTCCAGAAACAGAACATCGGTCTCGTCAGCACCAGGACGTTCGAGGGTCTGAAACTGGCTCCGCAGCAGCTCGGCCGGCATGTAATGACCTGTCCGCTGGGCCAGGCGTTGGGCGATCAGATCGAAGGCGCCATCCAGAAAGATGAAACGCATCGAGCCCACATGTGCTCGGATATTGTCGCGATAGATTTTTTTTAAGGCCGAGCAGGCAATCACCATACCCGGTCCAGGGCAGTTTGCCAATTGGCATCCGACCTGCTCTAGCCACGGCCACCGGTCTTCGTCATCGAGGGCTATGCCGCCGCGCATCTTGGCTAGGCTCTCAGGGCGGTGCAGGTCATCGCCATCGACCATGGCCAGGCCGAGGTGCGCGGCCAGAGACAGTGCAAGGGTGGATTTACCGGAGCCCGACACCCCCATCACCACCAGTCGTAGTGTCTCGCTCCCCAAAGGACACTCTTTCTTATGCCTTGAGAACCTGTTGCCATTCAGGAACTGGGGTTCGCAAGGGCTGACCTTCAAGGGCAGCGCGCATATTGGCAAATGCCAGATCCGCCATCGCCTGACGGGTCTGGGTGGTGGCGCTAGCCATATGCGGTGTCAAGACAACCTGGGGCATTTCGCACAGGTCCTGGGGCACATGAGGCTCGTGGGCGAACACATCTAACCCAGCGCCAGCGATGATGCCCGACTTCAGCGCCTCGATCAGGGCATGCTCATCGACCACACTGCCGCGGGCGACATTGATCAGGTAGCCCTTCGGCCCCAGTGCGGCAAGTACTTCGGCATTGATCAGATGTCTGGTCCCTGCCCCCCCAGGAGTGGTGACCACCAGAAAATCCGATTCGGCAGCAAGATCCCGCGCAGTGGGGAAGAAACGGTAAGCGCTGTCAGCTTTTTCGGTGCGTGCCGTGTAGCCGATGGCCATGCCAAAAGCCTGTGCACGATGCGCAATGGCTTTGCCGATCCGTCCCAGACCAACGATACCCAGGCGGGCTCCGGAGACCTTGCGCCCGAGGGCGATCGGACCAGCAGGCCACTGTCCCGCCCTTACAAAGGGGTCGGCCTCGACGAGGCGACGACCCACGGCAAGCACTAGTGCAAGCGCTAGATCGGCCACATCGTCGGTGAGCACTCCCGGGGTGTGGGTCACCGGTATACCGTATTCAAGCGCTGCCGTCACATCCACGCCGTCGTAACCGACTCCAAAGACCGAAACAACCTGAGCATTGGGAAGTTGCGCGAGGAGACCGCGCGAAACCACCGACTCTCCGGTTGCAGCCACCCCCCGGATTCGCGGGGCTAAGGCTAAAAATGCCGTCGGATCGAGTTCATGGGTACGGTCATGGACCTCGTAGAGGCGCTCCAACGCCTTTTGGTAGAAGGGGTGGATCCTCGCCACTGCCAGCACGTCAGGTTTAGACACCGTCACGCTCGAGAAATAGTTTCCACAATCAGCCCGAGAAGATGCGCGGGCCTACCCACTGTGCAGACTGCCGCCATGTCGCAGCCGGTTGGGGGCAGCAGACAAATATGGGCGCGGCCAGGTGATAACCTCGTTAAGGGACGCGCTGCTCACAAGCCCACCTTAGCCCCCGAGGCATGGAGTTCGGCCCATGTGCCTTGATCGATCTCAATGCCATCGCGTTGCCGGGCTTTTCTAGCCGCGCGCTCAGGCTCGCCGGCCAGGTATATGCCCCCGCTGTGGCTGGGACTTTGATGCAGCCAGTCCGCGAAAGCAATGGCTTCCTGCGCGAAACTGGCCTGAGTTCCGAGTCGAGCCGGGTCGATCAATACCGTCAGCATTCCATTGATCACGGCCCTGCTCTGATCAGCCTCGCGATGCCAGGTTCCGTTTCCAGTAAGGGCGCCTCCCAGCAGTTCGCAGGCCACCGCCATCCCGAATCCCTTATGCTCCCCAAATGTCATAAGCGCACCAAACAGTCCGTTTGACTGCGGTACTACGACCACACCGGGATCGGTAGTGGGGCGGCCGTATTCATCAATCAGGGTGCCTTCGGCGACTCGCTCTCCCTTGTTGTGGGCCACTCGCATCTTGCCCTGGGCTACACGGCTGGTGGCAAAGTCGAGTACAAACGGTTCGCGTCCTTGCAGCGGGATCCCAATACAGCATGGGTTGGTGCCAAAACGGCCGTCACAACCACCATAGGGTGCCACCACTGGTCGCGAGAGTGCATTTACGAGATGTATAGACACCAGTCCCTGAGCCACAGCCATTTCGGCAAAATGACCGATTCGGCCCAAGTGATGGGAGTTTGCCAAGGCCACAATGCAACTGCCATGCTGCTTTGCCCGGTGTAGACCCATCTCCATGGCTTGTACGCCTGTAATCTGCCCGTAGCCTCGCTGCCCGTCTAGACTTAGCAATACGCCCGTATCGAGCAGGACCTTCACCCCGGTATTGGGCGATAGGCCACCTTCAAGCACGGCATCGACATAGCGTGGCACCATTCCCACACCGTGCGAATCGTGACCACTGAGGTTGGCCATAACCAGATTGGCGGCCACCTGGGAGGCTTCGTCGGGGTGGCTACCCAGATTCTCAAGAATGCGCGTTACCCAGGCCTGCAGGTCGTGCGCACTCAGAATGTGGTTTACGCCTTCAGAATCTTGCATCGCATCACATCACTGCGCCGACCTGCCAGGGCACAAATTCATTTTGTCCGTAACCGTGGCGTTCGCTTTTGGTGGCATGCCCCGACGCGGTCTGGAGCATCAGCTCAAAAATCCGCTGCCCCATGTCGGCTACGCTGACATCGCCATCGATAATTTCGCCGCAGTTGATGTCCATGTCTTCCTCCTGTCGTTTCCAAAGGGCAGAGTTGGTGGATAGTTTCAAACTGGGGGCAGGCGCGCAGCCGTAGGCGCTGCCCCGCCCGGTGGTGAAGCAGATGAGGTTGGCGCCGCCGGCGACCTGTCCAGTGGCGCTGACGGGATCATAGCCGGGGGTATCCATATAAACGAGTCCATGAGTACGAACGGCCTCGGCGTATTCATAGACCGCCTCGAGGTTGCTGGTACCGCCCTTGGCTACTGCGCCCAATGATTTCTCGAGTATGGTGGTGAGCCCTCCGGCCTTATTACCAGGCGAGGGGTTGTTATTCATTTCCCCCCCATTCATTGCGGCATACCCTTCCCACCAGCGGATGCGCTCGATGAGCTTATGTGCAACCTCGGGCTTGACCGCGCGCCGTGTGAGGAGATGCTCGGCTCCGTAGATTTCGGGGGTTTCGCTTAGGATCGCGGTACCGCCATGCGCCACGAGAAGATCGACCGCCGCGCCTAGCGCCGGGTTTGCACTGATGCCCGAGTAGCCATCCGAGCCGCCGCACTGTAGACCCAGGGTAATGTGCTCGGCGCTACACGGTGCCCGCTGCACCGCGTTTGCAAGCGGCAGCATTTCACGGATTAAGCCAATTCCTTTTTCTACGGTCTGACGGGTTCCGCCGGTGTCCTGGATGTTGAAGACCCTGAGTTGTTCGCCTTCACGCAGGCTGCTGTTGGCTAGCCAGGTATTGAGCTGGTTGGCCTCACACCCCAACCCCACCACCAGAACACCCCAGAAATTGGCATGCGTGGCGTAGCCCGCCAGGGTGCGTTCGAGCAGGCGCATGCCAAGACCGTCGGTGTCCATGCCGCAGCCTGTCCCATGGGTTAGGGCCACCACGCCATCGACTTGCGAAAAGTCGGCTAGGGCCTGCGGGTAGTTGGTACGGGAGAAATGATCGGCTATAGCCCGCGCTACGGTGGCCGAGCAGTTCACGCTTGACAAAACCCCGATGTAGTTTCGGGTAGCCACGCGGCCATCCGGTCGCTCGATACCCATGAAATGAGCCTGTCGGCGCACTCTTTCAGGGCTTATGTCCTGGCCAATAGCGTAGTCGCGTTTAAAGTTACCCTTGTCCGGGCCCATGTCAAGGTTGTGGGTGTGCACATGCTCGCCGGCCGCGATCGCCCGACTGGCAAAGCCGATAATCTGGTTGTAGCGCCGCACCGGCTGACCACTGCCGATGGCGCGCAATGCAATCTTGTGGCCAGCTGGGATCAGTCCGCGCACTGGTATGCCCTCGATAACGGCGCCGCCGAGAATTTGGCTGCGGGCGATGACCACATCATCGGCGGGGTGTAATCTCAGGTAGTTAATCACGATGTCCTAGAGACGGGATGGCTGATGCGGTCCAATGGGTTGAAATCCCTGCATGGTCAGAAAAACATTTTGGGTAACCACAGCACCAGGCCAGGTACATAGGTGATCAGGGCCAACGCGAGCAGAAGCGGGAGAAACCAGGGCAGGATGGCTATGGTCGTCCGCTCCATACTTAATCTCGAGATGCGCGCCATGATGAAAAGAACCAGGCCGACCGGTGGTGTCAAGAGGCCGATCATTAGGTTGAGAACCATAACAAGACCGAAGTGAATGGGGTCGATGCCAAGCTCCATAACCACAGGTAGCAAGATGGGTACCAGAATGGTAATAGCTGCCACCGGTTCAAGGAAGCAGCCGATAAATAACAGCAGTAGGTTCGCCAGCAGCAAGAAGGTCCAGGGCTCGTTGGTAACGCCTAGTACCCAGGCGGCAATGGCAGCGGTCACCCCGGTGGCGGTGAGCATCCAACTGAAGATCGACGAGGCCGCTACGATGAAAAGAACCGTGCTCGTGGTCTCAACCGTGTCCAGGCAGACTTTGACGAAAGACTTTAGCTTGAGTGTCCCGTACCAGAAGAAACCCAGCGCCATGGCCCAAAGGCAGGCTGCAATCGCGCCTTCGGTCGGGGTGAAAAGGCCTGCCGACATGCCGCCGATTAGCAGCACCGGGGTCATCATGGGAAGAACGGCCTGGAAGCGGAACTTCCAGTCGGCCAGGAACAGTAGCACCACGGCAGCGAACACCGTAAAGCGCGGCGGTGCCCCGGCTTTGATCAGCAGCCACAACCCTAGTGGCCAGCCGACCATCACCGCCAGCTCAATCAGGGCCTTGCCGAAGCGGCTGCTAGAGAAACGCACATCTGATCCCCAACCATGGCGCCAGGCGAAATAACTCACTGTGGCCATTATCAAGGCGGCCATGATCAGGCCCGGCAAAATACCGGCCAGAAACAGGCTGCCCACCGAGACGTTGGCCGCCATGGCGTAGATCACGAATGGCAGACTGGGCGGGATGATCGGTCCCAGCGTGGCGGATGCAGCCGTGACGCCGACAGCAAACTCGCTCGAATAGCCGTGCTCCTTCATAGCCTTGACCTCGACCGTGCCGAGCCCAGCCGCGTCGGCGATGGCCGTACCGCTCATGCCAGAGAAGATCACCGAGGCAACCACGTTGACGTGGCCAAGTCCGCCTTTGAGCCAGCCTACCAACGCCAGCGCCAGACCGAAGATGCGGTTGGTGATGCCGGCGTTGTTCATTAGGTTGCCGGCCAGGATGAAAAAGGGCACGGCCAGCAGCGGGAAACTGTCTATACCCGAGACCATGCGGTGGATAACCACGAAGGGTGGTGAACTCTGCACAAAAAACAGATAGATGAGCGAGGCTCCTGCCATGGCAATAGCCACTGGAATACCGCCAGTCATCAGAAAAAGAAACAGGATCTTGAGCACTAGGGTATTACAAGCCTTTTAATTGTCAGTCATTTCCGTACCCGGGCGCTCCAAGACGGAATAACCACGACGCAGATGGAGGCGCATGACCCAGATAGCGCGCAGGAACATGGCGGCGAAGCCTGCCATGACCACCCCGTAGACAATATTCATCGGCAACTCGATGATGGTCATCTTGTAACTGCCCAGTTTCTGCATCATCTGAAAGGTCAGCACAACGGCGATCCCGAAAAAGGCTATCCGCACTACATCGACAAAAAGCGCCATTGCGCGAGAGAGGGCGGCAGGCAGAAACCGGTATAGAAAGTCGACCTGGATATGGTTGTTCTTTGCAACGCCGATGGCCGCGCCGGTGAAGACCGAAGCAATAAGCAGGTAGCGAGCAATTTCTTCGGTCCAGGCGGCTGAATCGTTTAGGACGTAGCGAGTGAAGAACTGATAGAAGACAGTCAGGCCCAAGGCCCAGAAGAATATTAAGGCGACCCAGCCTTCCACCGGCGTTCCAGACAGGCTCACCTCTTCATCGACCGCGTAAAACTGCCCATCCTCACCAACGACTTTGGGACGACTGTTGCTATCTTGCGATGCATCCATGGGCACCCTTTCAGTGGATCAAGAGGCCAGCCAGCGGCGCTTTGCGGAGCCACTGGCTCTCTGCATCAACCGATTTAGCGGGCAGCCTGGATGCTGTCGTAGTCGGCGCGGCTAAAACCCATCGACTCCAGCGGTTTGTTTTTTAACACAGCCTGGACAAAGCTGGGGCGATCCACCTGGACAATCTGCAAGCCTTTTTTCCTGAACTCGTCCACCAACTCTCCCTCGCGCTTCTTGATGGATGCAGTGGTGCGAACCGCCGCTTCCCGAGTCACCTCGGTAAAAATTTTCTTCTCAGCGTCGGATAGCTTATTCCATACGTGCGGCGCAATCTGGGTCACCAAGCCGTCGACGATGTGACCAGTAAGCATGATCGCTTTTTGCACCTCGTAGAACTTCTTTGCTTCTATGGTGGTTAGTGGGTTTTCCTGGGCCTCGACTGTACCGTTCTGAAGGGCTAGATACACCTCGGCGAATGCAATTGGCGTCGGGTTGGCGCCGCAGGATTCGGGCGTAGCGCGGTAGGCCGGCACGTCGGGCACGCGGATCTTGATGCCCTTCATGCCGGCACAGTTCGTGAAGGGCTTCTGGGCCGTGGTGTGTCTGGCGCCATAGTAGGCGTAGGCGGTTATTTGAATACCGGTTTTACTCCGGAACTCGTTGACCATTTCCTGGAACACCGGGCTCTTGGAGTACGCGATCAGATGGTCGCCGTCTCGGAAGATAAAGGGATAGTAGGCAATACCCAGGCGGGGATAGGAGCGAGCGGCAAAGGACGGCCCGCTGATAATCATGTCTACGGTGCCGAGGGTGAGGCCTTGGTTGATGTCAGTCTCTTTGCCCAGCGAGGAAGCGGGGAAGACCTGAATCTCGAATTTTCCGTTAGTGCGTTTTTTGATTTCCTCGGCCGCCCAGACCGACTCGGTATGGAAGGGCTCGTTGGTCTCATAGACATGGGCCCACTTGAGCTTTTGCTGTGCCCATGCACTCGAACTGCCCAGGATTCCCAGCGTCAGGGCGAACGTTATGGCGAGAGTCACAATAGTTGAATTCTTCTTCATGAAGAGTCTCCTCGTTGGTTATAAAAAGCTGGCCAATTACAAAACGAAGCGCTAAAGGCTGCGGCGCAACGCCCGCTCGCTCATACTAATTCATGATCATGGCTCGTACAATTATGGAACAGTACAGGAGGCTGCCCGGTGTTCGGATCGCATAGTTTCGGTTATGGAAAAGAACGGCGGGAAGGGGCATGGAATCAGGGATTACGCTTATAGGACAAGTGATTAAGACGTTTCAGGATTTAGACACGGTCTTTCCGCGGGGTCAAGCGTACTTTAGTCCGCATAAACCCGAGGAGTGGCCTGATCATTTTCGGCGCAGGCCCCCAGGCTGACAGGGTGTTCTTTGAAGTTTTGAAGGGTTTTGCTGGTTTTTCGGGTTTCTCAAAATGTCTCTTTCTGTCGAGCGCGTTACCTTGCGTCAAGTAAATCTGCCGCCCAGAGTGGTTCGCACTGACGCCATACAGTCCTTTGTCACGCAGGAAACGTTGCTTCTGACGCTCCAGTGCAGTGACGGGATTTCTGGCACGGGTTATGCCTACACCATTGGGACCGGCGGTTCGTCCGTCATGGCGCTGCTCAAAGACCATCTGGTGCCGCGCCTGCTTGGCCGCGACCCGAACTGTGTCGAGGCCATTTGGAAGGATCTTTTTTTCCATACGCATGCCACAGCAGTAGGAGCCATCACCAGTTTGGCTCTTTGCTGCATCGACACGGCATTGTGGGATTGGCGTGCCCGAAAACTGCAACAGCCCCTGTGGAAACTTCTAGGTGGAGCACAGTCTCGACTGCCAATGTACACCACCGAGGGCGGATGGCTTCATCTCAGTCCACAGCAGTTAGTCGATCAGACCTTACAAGCCAAGGCTCAGGGATTCCGGGGCGTCAAAATTAAGGTAGGCCGCCCGCACGTCAGTGAAGATGTCGCGCGTCTAAGCGCTGTCCGAGAAGCGGTCGGCACGGGATTCGAGATCATGACCGATGCCAATCAGGGGTTGCACAGGCCGGAGTCGGTGCGGCGCGCAAGGGCCTTCGAAGGGCTGGATCTGGCTTGGCTTGAGGAGCCTCTGCCCGCGGAAGATATCAGCGGCCATCGGCAACTGCGCGCAAAAACCTCCATTCCTGTGGCGGTGGGCGAGTCGCTTTATCACCCCATGCAGTTTCGCCAGTACCTAGAGGAGGGAGCCTGCTCGATCGTACAACCCGATGTTGCGCGCATTGGAGGTATCACGCCCTGGATCAAGACCGCACACCTCGCAGAGACCTTTGATCTGCCCGTGTGCCCGCACTTCCTGATGGAACTGCATGTCAGCCTATGCGCGGCGGTTCCCAATGCGACCTGGGTGGAATACATCCCACAACTCGATGATATAACCGCATCACGCATATGTATCAAAGAGGGTTATGCCATGCCGTCGGAGGCATTCGGCTTGGGTATCGAGTGGGATTGGGGGGCCATCGCTGCCCGTCAAGCCGTCTTTCTAGAGTTCAAACGATAAAAGGTCTTAAGGAAAAACCATCATAGCGACCGCCCGCACTGGCACCGGTAACAAGAGCTGTTTTTTTCATGATGGGCGAACCACGGAATGGGGCTGATGACCGCGCGCGAAATCGGTAATACAGGTCAATCCCTCACGCGCGATAGCGTCAAAACACTCATCTGTCCAGCTTAGGCAATGGGGGGCCAGGATCACCTGATCCATTCTTAGCAGGGGGTTATCGTCGGCTACCGGTTCCTGTTCAAAAACATCAAGGCCCGCCCCGGCTATGGCTCCCTCATGCAGGGCTGCTATCAGAGCCGCCTCATCAGCCACCGGGCCACGTGCCACGTTGATGAAAAATGCCCCAGGCTTCATGAGGCTAAAGCGTCGTGCATCCATCATGTGGCGCGTCTTCTCATTGAGCAGGCAGGTAACCACCACAAAATCGGACTGATGCAGCATGTCATCAAGTACCATCGGCTCAGCTCCCAGGTTACGTAAGATGGAATCCTCCACATACGGATCGACCGCCAGCATCTTCCACCCAAAAGGCCGTGCCAAGGCCAGTAACTCCCGGCCAATGCCTCCGGCTCCGATCACGCCCAGGGTACGCTTGGTCAATCCCAGACCCATGAGACCGTTACGCTGATTCCAATGGCCAGCGCGGATTAAACGATCCTTCGCCAACAATCGCCCAGCTAAGGCGAAAATCAGGGTTAGGATGGCCACTGCCACGGGCCTGCGGACCGCAATCGGTGTATTGGTGACCATAACTCCGCGCGCGTTAAGAGCGGCCACATCCACCGAGTCATAGCCAACGCCGTGTCTGGCGACAATGCGTACCCGACAGTCCTCCCGGCCTACACTATGGGCTGTGACGCGAGGGGAATTCACATACAAACCGTCGTAATCTGCCGCAACCTCTTGCGTGATCTCCGACAGCGACTCGGGGAGAAATTCCCATTGCAGTCCAGGCTCGGCCTCAAGAACGCTAAGCGGCCCAAGGCCGAAGGATGGCGTTCCGTCAGGAGTCAATAGATCGCGACTGAGTCCTACCTTAAAGACCATCGCAACCCTTGCCCCCCGAAGCGTGATCGACTAGTCTGCGCGTGGCATCGCTAAGAAGGCCCACATCCGTCCCAATGGCCAGCATGGTGTATCCCATTGCCCTGGCCCTATCCACCCAGCCTGAGTCGGTGGCCAAGAAGCCGGCAGCCTTTCCATGTCGCCGGGCGACATGGGCGACATGCTGCATGGCTTGCTTGAAATCAGGATGTTCAAACTGGGCGGGCAGACCCATGAAGTTAGAGAGGTCGAAATGTCCCACCCAGAGCACATCAATCCCATCGACTGCAGCAATTGCGTCAACCTCTGCCAGCCCGCGTTCCGTCTCAATCTGAGCAACAATCAGAGTTCGTTCATTGTAGGAAAGGATCTTCTGACCTACATCACCACCGCGGTAATCGCATTGTGCGAGACCAAAACCGGCACCGCGCCGGCCGGCGGGCGGATATCGGCAGGCCTGCACGATACTGCGCGCCTGGTCGGCCGATTCCACCATGGGAATCATCACGCCACGGGCGCCCAGATCGAGAGACCGTGCCAGCCAGGTGTATTCGCCCCGGGGCACCCGGACCATTGGTTCAATGGGTAGCCCGCGACATGTGGCAAAAAGCCACTTCAGCGTCTCAAAGCCCAGGCCCGTATGCTCCATGTCATAAAACACGAACCGGCAGCCGGAATTGGCCAAGATGGCCGACATCCCTGGCGAAAAGAACTCAAAGGTCATCGCCCCCACGAGTGTCTCGCCCTGCAGCAGTGGCTCTTTAAGGTTTCGGTGAGAAGTTTTCACTAGGGCATCCTAGGTGGTTCCTACAGAGGCGGAGACACAGAGATCTTGCCAGTAAAAGCCCAGGATAGAGGATCGGGTTTACCCTGGAGACGCTTACCGATGGATTCATGATACCTTTCGTAAAGGTTACCCTCATAGAAGCTCGCTCGAGTAAGGATTGGCGGCCGTCGGGTTCACCGTTTGTGTCTGGCCGGTTCCAATGTCTAAGGAGACGATGAAATGAACGCAAAAATGTACCGCTTTGCATTGCCCTTGTTGTTGTCCGTTGCCCTCGTTGCTGCCAGCGGCGGCGCCCACGCCCAGACCGTTTTACGACTGGCCTTTGGCCTTGGGGTGGATGCCCATTATGGCGTTGGGGCAGTACACATGCAAAAGCTGGTTGCTGAACGCATGGGGGGGCGATTCAAGGTCGAACTGTTCCCCGACTTCCAACTTGGTGGCGAGCGCGAAATGGTCGAGGGGGCGCAGCTGGGCACCATCGATATGGTGATAACGTCCACCGGACCAGTCGGTAACTTTGTTCCAGATACGCTGATCACCGACATCCCATTCCTTTTTCGCGATTACAACCATGCCCGCGGTGTGCTTGACGGCCCGATTGGTCAGGCGATGTTGGATAAATGCGCGGCTAAGGGACTAATCTGCCTGGCTTGGTCCGAAAATGGCTTCCGCCACATGACAAATAGTAAGCGCGAGATCAAATCACCCGACGATGCCAAGGGGCTCAAAATTCGCACGATGGAAAACCCAGTGCACATGCAGGCCTTTCGCACCCTTGGGGTCTTGCCCACCCCTATGGCCTTCCCAGAAGTCTTCAACGCATTGCAAGCCGGCACGGTCGATGGCCAGGAGAACCCGATTGGGGTGATTGTGTCAGCGAAGCTTATTCAGGTGCAACGGCACTTGTCCCTTACGGGCCATGTTTACTCGCCGGCAGTGGTGCTGATGTCTCCAGCCACGTTCAACAAGATGTCTTCAGACGATCGTAAAGCGATAGTCCAAATCGCTCGTGAAGGTGCAGGCGTGACCCGCAAGAGGGTTGAACAATTTGAACGAGACGGAATAGAACAGTTGAAAGCAGGCGGCATGCAAATTCGTACTCTTAGCACCGCCGAAAAGCTAGTCTTTCAAAATGCCTTGTCGCCCGCCTATGCTGATTTTGCTAAGCGCTTCGGGCAGGCCAATATCGACGCCATCCGTAACGCAAAGTAAGCTTAGAAACTTCTGCTTTTCCAGGGGCCGACAGCGATCGGCATTCCTGTCCTCGGGCCTCATGCCTAACTAGGTAGGGGGTCCGATGAATGACGCTGGGTACTAGACTCCCGACACCCGAATCCCCTTCGAGAGCCTCTATGCGAGAAATCATTCTTGCCGCCGACCGCTTCATCAGTCGCCTAGTAATGGCTGCGGCCTGCATCTCCCTGTCGGTCGCAGCGCTTACCGGGATGTTTCAGATTTTTACTCGCTTCGTTCTCGAGCAGCCCTCGGCCTGGACCGAAGTACTCACTCGTACCACCATCATCTGGAGCGTGTATCTAGGGCTGTCTGTCGCGCTGCGAGGAGGCGCCCTGCTTTCGGTGGATTTGGCCTATCGAGTTGCCGCAGGTACCCCCTTTCTAAGACCGCTGCAGACCATGATCATGATCTGCACCCTTACTTTCCTAGTTATCTTGGTCTGGTTCGGCTTGGACGTCGTGCAAAGGGTGAGGTTTCAAACCCTTGCCGGGCTGGAGATTTCAATCTCTTGGGCCTACGCGGCGATACCAGTCGGTGCATTTTTTGGCATTCTCGCGGTGATCGCAAACTTCCTCGACCCTAGGCGAGGCGAAATCGAGACTCAGCGATGACGCAGCATTTGCGGTCTGAGCTAAAGGGCAGAAGGGCTCAGAAATGACCGCTGCCGTGTTTACGGTCTTCTTGGTGCTTCTGGCCTTAAGCGTACCTGTGGCTGTCGCCATCGGCTTGGCATCTGTGTCGGGCATTGCCTTTTTCTCCAACATGCCCATGCTGGTCGCAGCCCAGCAGATGTTTGTCTCGATCGATAAGTTCCCTCTGGTGGCTATTCCCTTTTTCATTCTGTCGGGAAACCTGATGGAGGCGGGTGGGATTTCGGAAAGACTAGTCAACTTTGCACGGGCTCTAGTGGGTGGCGTTCAGGGCGGGCTCGCTATGAGCTGTGTGATCACCTGCATGATTTTTGCGGCTGTCTCCGGCTCCAGTGTTGCTACGACCTTTGCCATCGGAGCCATCCTGATCCCAGCTATGGTTAAACTTGGTTATCCAGTTCAGCGAGCTGCAGCCCTTCAGGCCTCCTCAGCCGAACTCGGGGTGATCATACCACCCTCAATACCTTTGATCCTTTACGGAGTCGCTGCAGAAGTCTCTATAGGTGAACTCTTCATTGCTGGCTTTGGTCCAGGATTGCTCATTGGTGGGGCCCTAATTTCCTTCATCTATTTCTGGTGCAAACTAACCGGGCATGGCAAATGCGACGGTGAAGGCCGGCTTGAGATCGGTGCGGCTTTGTGGCAGGCCGGCCTTGCTCTGCTGATGCCGGTCATCGTGCTGGGGGGTATTTACGGCGGTATCTTCACCCCCACGGAGGCCTCGGTTGTGGCGGTTTTCTACGCCCTGCTCGTAGGCATGTTTGTCTACCGCCGCATCACATTGCCAGTACTCTGGCGCGCGCTGCAAAATACGGTGGTCACCACAAGCGTGATCATGGTGATTATTGCCACTGCTGGTCTGTTTGCTTTTCTCATCACCCGTTCCGGGGTACCTGCCGCATTTGGTAACTGGGTCACCGCCAACCTCGACGGTCCGGTAGTTTTCCTGCTCGGGGTCCTGGTTTTTCTGTTCGTCGTGGGCATGTTCATCGAGACTGGTGCGGCCATTATCGTGCTGGCCCCCATCCTCGTGCCAGTAGCCGTGCAATTTGGTATCGATCCAGTTCACTTTGGCATCATCATGGTGGTCAACATGGCTCTGGGAATGATCACCCCACCCTTTGGCGTCAACCTCTTTGCTGCATGCACTGTGGCACGAATCTCTTACGATACGATCATTCCTGCAGTCATACCCTATGTTCTTGTAGTCTCGGTATGTCTACTTGTCATAGCATTAGTGCCTGAGATCAGCCTGTGGCTACGAGATCTGGTCTATCGCTAAGCCTCTGCATTCTCGTTCTCGCGCGACAGTGCCTCATGGGCATGGAAATCTTCGATACGGCGGCCCACTCCGTGGCACTATCCAGAGAGGTGTTCATGGCGGTGGTGATGTTTGAAACGGGGTGATCAGCCTCTCGGCTGTCAATCGGTTGCAGGAACGAGAAGCGTCCCGCGCTGAATCTGGTCACGCTCTAAGCTTTCAAATAGAGCTTTGAAATTGCCTTCGCCAAAGCCATCATCGCCTCGGCGCTCGATGAACTCGAAGAATACCGGGCCCAAAACCGGACCTGAGAAGATCTGCAGAAGCAAGCGCGGTTTGTCGCCAGTGGTTGTGCCGTCGACCAGAATACCGCGCCCTTGGAGCTCTGCAATCGACAGACCGTGCCCAGGCAAGCGAATATCCAGCGCTTGGTAATAGTGCGCGTTGGGAGCAGTCATAAGCGGCAAACCAGCGGCGCGCAAGGAGTCGATAGTTGCGCATAAGTTGTGGGTGAGTAGAGCCACGTGTTGAATACCTTCACCGTTGAACTGCATAAGGTACTCCTCGATCTGCCCACTGCCTTGGCGTGACTCTTCGTTTAGTGGGATTCGAATCAAGCCGTCGGGCGCAGTCATGGCGCGGCTGGTCAATCCCGTGTATTCGCCCTTAATGTCAAAAAAACGAATCTCGCGGAAGTTGAAAAAGCGCTCATAAAATCCGGCCCAGTAAGCCATTCGCCCACGATAAACGTTATGCGTGAGGTGATCGATCAGGCGTAGCCCGTGTCCCACCGGGTGACGTTCTTGGCCGCCCACCCATTCGAAGTCGATGTCATAAATAGAGCGGCCAGGCTCAAACCGATCGATTAGGTACAAAGGTGCGCCCCCTATTCCCTTAATTGCGGGGAGACGTAACTCCATTGGGCCGGTTGCAATATCAACCGGTTGCGCACCGAGCTCAATAGCACGGGCGTAGGCCTGATGAGCATCGCAAACGCGAAACGCCAAACCGCAAGCACCAGGGCCATGCTCGGCAGCAAAATAGGCAGCGGGGCTCTTGGATTCTTGGTTTACGATGAAGTTAATATCGCCTTGGCGATAAAGCTGCACGTTTTTCGAGCGATGGCGGGCGACCAACTCGAAACCCAGCATAGAAAACAGGGGTTCCAGCACGCCCGGTTTCGGGCTGCTGAATTCAACAAACTCAAACCCGCAAAGGCCCATTGGGTTCTCAATAGTGGGAGTCAGGTTTTGCATTACTGCATTTCCTCTCTTTGATGGGGTCAGGTCACTGCTCGCGTTTGTGATATCCGCGGGTGGTGCCCACATGGGGCAGCTTAGACACTATCGCTGGGGTCATAGATTCTGCTATCTTGTCTGTATGAAACGCGATGCTATTGCACCACAAAAACCCCTGCCCGATGGGCTCATTCAACAACTCTCTGCCCGGTTCGGCGCCCGGTTCAGCATGGTACCGGCGGTACGCGACCAGCACGGTCGCGACGAATCTCCCTACCCCGTCACCCCGCCCGATGCGGTGGTATTCGCCCAGTCCACAGAAGAAGTGCAAG
>VGHK01000028.1 GCA_016868305.1 Betaproteobacteria bacterium
GAGCAAGATCTCGATGGCGTAACCAGAGCCTTGTGCCGTGTAGGTCGATGCAACTGAGGTGAAAGGTGTGATCGTGTTGTGTCATTACACCATCCAAGACAACACCTGCCTCGCCTCCAACAGACGCAGCAAACAATGGGTTGGAGAGAACCTGCGATATTGGCCCTTGTACCTTTACCCTGCCGCGATCCAGTAACACGACATGGTCTGCAAGCCGCGTCAGCTCTTCCATGGTGTGGGTGACGTAGAGCATGGGCATGCGCAGCTCATGATGCATACGCTCAAGCCAAGGCAGGATCTCATGCCTGCGGGCGATATCAAGCGATGCAAGTGGCTCATCAAGAAGCAGAATCTTGGGCTGGGTTGCCAAGGCGCGAGCGATGGCCACTCGCTGGCGCTCGCCACCAGAGAGGCTTTGCGTTGAGCGCTCTAACAGGTGGTCGATACCCAGCAGGGTAATGGCTGAGGCCAAGGCAGTTGCTGCCCCGGGTTTTTTCACGCGGTCGATTCCAAACCGCAGATTTGCGCGCACATTCAAATGCTCAAAAAGGCTGGCTTCTTGAAAGACGTAGCCCAGGTCTCGGTCGTATGTCGGAACCCACTGGCCTTGCGTACTGTCTTGCCAAGTCTCCCCGCCAATCACGACTTGCCCTTGCGCCCGCTCCAGTCCAGCCACACAGCGCAAGATAGAGGTCTTTCCAGACCCGGAAGGCCCGAAAAGAACGGTTACTCCCTGGTCTGGCAGATGCAGATCCACCAGAAGTTGAAAATCCCTGCGCCTGAGTTCGAGCGCAATTTGCAGACTGGTCTTGGGGGTTATCGTAGACGTGAGCGTGTCGGGGATCATGGCGGTTACGGCAGCACCCGATCAGAGCGCTTCTTCAGAAGCGACAAGGCGATTAAGACAGAAAACGAAAAGACAACCATTCCCGCTGCAAGCCAGTGGGCCTGTGTGTATTCCATTGCTTCAACGTAACCAAAGATCTGGGTAGAGACTACGCGTGTCTGCCCTGGAATATTGCCCCCGATCATGAGCACCACTCCGAACTCACCCACGGTATGCGCGAAAGTCAGCACGGTGGCGGTTAATAGCCCAGGCTTGGCAAGCGGCAAGGCGACAGTAACAAATGCATCGAGTGGCCTGGCGCGCAAAGTGGCTGCCACTTCCATGGGCCGTCTGCCAATGGCCTCAAAGGCGTACTGAATCGGCTGGACCGCAAATGGCAGCGAGAAGATGACTGACCCAATGACTAGTCCCGCAAACGAAAAGGACAGCAGCCCAATGCCTAGGGATTGGGTCAGCATGCCAATCCAGCCCTGGGGCCCTAGCAAGACCAGAATATAAAAGCCCAGCACGGTAGGCGGAAGGACCAACGGCAAAGTGACCAAGGCGCCTATGGGGGCACGCCACCGTGAGTCAGTCTGTGAAAGCCACCAGGCTATGGGTGTTGCGATCACCAACAGAATAATCGTGGTGAGTGTTGCGAGCTGAATGGTGAGCCGGATGGCCTGCCAGGCCTCTGGACTAATCAAAGTTGATACCCAAATGAGTGAATTACTACTTTGGCCTTTTCGCTTCGCAGATACTGCATCAAGGCCTGTGCAGCAGGGTTGTCCATACCGGAGTTAAGCATAATTGCATCTTGCTTAATGGGCTTGTACATGTTCAAGGGCACAATCCACCCTGACCCATCTTTGATTCTCCCGCCTTCAAACACTTGCGAAAGGGCAACAAATCCAAGGGTGGCGTTTTCGGAAGAGACAAACTGGAAAGCCTGGCCAATGTTGGCGCCTTGGACGATCTTCGGGGTAATTGCTGCGGTGAGCCCCATCTTCTCAATGACCTCCATGGCTGCTGCGCCATAGGGGGCAAGTTTGGGGCTGGCAATTGCAATCTTGTTGAAGCCGCCTGTCCTTAGAATGTCTCCACGGTTATCCACCAGGTTTGCCTTCTTACTCCAAAGCACCAGCTTTCCGGTGGCATAAGTGAATCGGGTACCCGCTAGTCCAAGGCCTTCTTTCTCAAGCTTTGCAGGGGTGGCTTCATCTGCGGCCAAGAGAATGGCAAAGGGTGCTCCATTTTTAATCTGTGCATAAAACTGCCCGGTGGCGCCAAATGCGAGCCTAGCCTTGTGGCCCGTGTCTTTCTCAAAGTTTTGGGCAATTACCTTCATGGGAGCGGTAAAGTTTGCAGCAACAGCTACACTGACCTCTGCCGCCTGGGCAGCGAGGGCCAGGCAGCAGGAGGCAACCGAGGAAATTAGACGTTTCAAAAGGTTTATTGGAATGGGCACCTCGCTATTGTCGCCCAAGCCGAGAACGATCTGAAGCCCAGGCAATTTGCGATGGCGGCCGTCAACGAATCGACGATTGTTATCGGCCTTGCCTCTTAACCCGGACCCTATTAGAACAGTCGCCGCAGGCCTATCTGTACCGATACTGGGTTGTAGTCCGGCTTAGAAAGTCGCCCGGTCACACCTTCTTCAGCCGGCATTTCAATGCTACCAAGCCTGAGTACCCGAACATCTGCTGTCAGTCTCCAGTCCTTAGTCATCGGAATTTCGGCGCCCCCAATCAACTGCAGCCCAAGTTTTCCTTGCTTGGCCCATGCCCGATTTGTACCAGCTGAGTTGAGATCGAAATCGATCTCCTGAACCCAGCCGACCCCTGCGCCAACATACGGTGTCCATCCGCCAGACGCACTGGGGAAGCGTCGCAGTCCGTTAATAAAAATGATGTTTGATGCAAAGTCACCATCTGTTACAAGGGTTGTTCCACTTCTTTGAAGGGATTTAAGGTCATGACGCCGATAATTCCATTCGACCTCCGCAGCCCAGCCATTGCCATAGCGATATCCAACATCGCCGCCGAAACCTAGTCCCGGATCAAACGATGCGTTCAGGCCGGAGCCGAAACCTGCGCTACCGATTTCGGCAAAGCTTGTGGAGCCTAGTCGGCTAGCTTGCGCATAAACCGTTGCGTAGAAACCTTTTGGTTCGGTTGACGCCAGGGTTGGCAGGGTCGTGGCTGCAATGCAGCCCAGTAAGGTGGTGCGGCAAATAAACGTTACCGATTTACGTGAGGGTAAGGATTTCATAGACGTTACTCCTACGGAGAGAAATGAAGGGTTAAGGCGCGGGATTGACGCGCTAACGCGATCTTGGGTGCGCTAACCTTACTAGTAACTTTCCGTTCTGTCGGTTGCATCGGTTTGCCAGTGCACGCTGAACAATGCGCCTCCGCCGGGCGCATCATCGCAGCGCAACGACCAGCCATGGGCGAGCGCAATCTCTCGCACGATTGCAAGACCAAGGCCTGACCCCGATCTTGTCTGACCTGGCGCCCGCCAGAAACGCTCGAATACGGCCGCCCGGTACTCTGTCGACACGCCTGGGCCGTGGTCTTCGATACTGATTCCGGTGTTGTCTATCTGAAGCTTGACTTCAGAGCCCAGAGGCGAAAACTCGATCGCGTTCTCCGCGAGATTTTTGATTAGTATGAATAGGGCTCCTGCATCGGCCTGAATCGTGAAATCGGCTGTGGGCTCAATGAGATGCAGGGTCACGTCTTTACGGTTAGCCTTAAATGCCAGATGGTCCATTACATCTCGCGCTACTTGTATTGGATGTACCGTGCTTTGGCGCATGGTCTGCGCATCAGCGACCTGTGCCAGTTGCAGCAGTTGCTGAACCTGGCGTGCCATCGTGTCTAGTTCTTGCATTAGCCTGGCCCGGTCTTCCTCGCTATCAAGCCCAGCCTCGATGCGGGCACGAGCCAGTGCCAAAGGCGTTTTAAGTTCGTGCGCTGCATTGGCTATGAACCGCTCCTGCTCCTGAAAGGATTGTTCAAGCCGCTGCAATACGCCGTTGAATGCCGCAACCAAGGGACGGATCTCTGCTGGCATGTTTCCTTCTGGCAGGCGTGCTGCGAGGTTGCGGCCGCCGACGAACCGCGTTGCCTCTTCCGCCACCCGTATTGGCCGCAGTACTGACCGAACAGCCAGTGCACCAGCTACGGCGAAGACCAAGGCCGACAGGGTACCAAGTACAGCGACCGTCTGGACGATGGTAGGGGTTACCGCTTCGCGGGCTAGGATCTCGAACCGGTCGCTGCGCGCTAATTGCAGCACATAGGGTCTGCCATGTATTTCGCGAACCCAGGCACCAACAAAAAAATCCCGACCGTCAAAGGGCACGATGCCGAAAAAGCCAGGTTGATTAGCAATATCCCTGTCTGCCAAGAGTGATCGGCGGTCGGGCTCGCTGCTGGCTACTACCTGCCCTGAGGCATCAAGGACTCGGAACTTCAGGTTTGCGAAGAAGTCGTCGAAGCCTACCGCGTCACCAGGCGGCAGGTTTACGCCAACAACCCGCTGACTGGCATCAATTACGAAGCCTTCGAAAATGTCCTTTGTCTGTCCCTCCATGCTCATTTGTGTGACTAGGTGACCAAACCGCTCGGCGAGTAAAACCTGTACGGCGACTACGAGCAGGGCCATGGAGGCAAAAGCGGCTGCAAAACCCAGTGCCAGGCGTACCGCAAGGCTGGGCGTTCGACGGGATACTATCTTATACGCCCGTCCTAGCTTGATCACCCTACCCTCCAGCCGGAGAAGAAGGTTCCTCAAGGGCGTAGCCAACCCCCTTGGTGTTGACCATGCGTACAGGGCTACCAATCACCTCAAGCTTTCGGCGCAGACGGTGTAGCGCCACATCCAGTGCATTTGGTGTCACTGGTTCGGTAAGACCCCAGGCAGCCGCCTCGAGCGCGGCACGCCGTACCACTTGACCCTCAGCGCGTACCAGAGTGATCATCAACTGTAACTCGCTGGGAGCAAGGTTTACGCTTGATCGCCCGTGGCTTAGTCGGGCCCCAACCGGGTCGACAACCAGTCCACCCCAATGCGGCGTATTGGTTACCCATGCGCTCTGCCGACGCAGCAATGCGCGCACGCGCGCAATTAACTCGTCGCGTTCGAAGGGTTTTGCCAGATAATCGTCGGCGCCTGCCTCAAGCCCATCTACCCGATCATGCAGGGCATCACGCGCGGTGAGGATAAGGCAGGGCAAAAGTACCTGCCGAGCACGGAGGCGCTGTAACCAGGGTAGCGCATCGCCATCGGGAAGTCCGCGGTCGAGTATCAGTGCAGCGTAATGCGCCTGCGTGAGACAGACCTCGGCCTCACTAATCCGACCAACGGCGTCTGCTGCGATGCCTGTGCTGTGCAGCTCGCGTGCCACTAACGTGCGCATTGATGGATGGTCTTCGACAAGAAGAACGCGATTCATTGTGCCAGGCTTATAGCGAGGGCAGTGACCATAGAATTGGTTTTCGCTGCAATTGATTTTATATAAATAAGCATGTTACGACCGCGTTCTTACTGGCGACTTACCGGGAAAAGTCTTGTGTCTGTCTTTTTGATCGAAGGCACAAGCTCGCGCCCATGGAAACCCCGATAGGAGTAAAATCGCGAGAAAGCTTATCAGGCGCCGGAATGAAGGAAAAACACGATGATTGGGTATACATGCGTTGGTACCAATGACCTTGACAGGGCAGTTCATTTTTACACGGAGCTTCTCGGTCTCCTTGGGGCGAAACAATTTTTCAAAACAGATCGTGGCATAGGGTGGGGGATACGACCGGACAAGCCTATGTTCAGCGTGATGAAACCCTTTGATGGCCATCAGGCGACTGTCGGTAACGGTACGATGGTAGCCCTCGTTGCGACTGACCCCGAGCAGGTACAGTCTCTTCACGCAAAGGCCTTAGCGCTTGGAGGCACTGACGAGGGTGCGCCCGGTGCAAGGGGCAACGGCTTTTACGGCGCTTACTTTCGCGATCTCGATGGCAACAAACTCGCGGCGTATTGCATGATTAAGGGCTAAGCCTGGCGCCTCATTTAGATTGAGCCGGTTGTTTGCGCTACCCATGCATTCAAGATTCGTCGCATCTCTGGGATCAGTTCGCTGGCGCTAATTCCGATCATGCCTCCTACGTCCTTTACCAAGCTATCGGCCGCAGACCCATGAATTTCCACCCCTAGAGATGCGGCTTCGAAGGCTGTGAGGCCTTGCCCGAGAAGCGCACCGATGAAGCCGGCTAAGACGTCTCCGGTACCCGCGGTCGCGAGTGCGGGATTTCCCGTGTGGTTGGTTATGGCAGTGTGCGAAGGGCTTGCGATGACTGTCTGATGACCTTTGAGTACGACAATAGCGCGAAACCGCCGCACCAACGACTCAGCCGCCGCCAGTCGGTTTGTTTGTATAGCGTCTGCGGTGGTTGCGAGTAGCCGCGCCGCCTCACCTGGGTGGGGAGTGAGAATCGTCTCGGCCGTGCGGTCTCGGCAGAGGTCTGCAAGGTCTGCATGGTGTGCGATGAGGGTGAGTGCGTCAGCATCGATGAGCAGCGGGCAATGAAGCTCTAAGAGGCTGCGAAGGACTGCGATTGCCTCTGCAGACTGACCAAGCCCTGGGCCAGCCACCCAGCTGGTTATTGGTTTGTTATCGAACTGATCTACTGTTAAGACCATGACCTCCGGGGTCTGCGGGTCCAACACATAGCCGTCGCTTAGATCTGGTCGAAAGATAAATACGCGACCAGCGCCGGTAAACAAGGCAGAGCGAGCGCTTAGAAACGCCGCTCCGACAGTGCCTACCGCACCCCCAACAATACCGACGCTGCCATGACAACCCTTGTGGGCATCAGGGGAGCGGCTTAGAAGAGACAGGACCTTAGTCATGCCTAGGAGTGTAATCGCCTGAGACCCAGCCTTCCCGACGCGCATCCGCACCGCCGATAATGTCCTTGCCTTGTCGCAAAAGCATCTGGGTTCCACTGGTCATGGGAATAGACCGCACCTCGGCGCCGCGCAGACGCAGAGCGGCTTCACGCTCGGGAGGGAATCGGTCTTGCTCGATAAGGCTCGGGCCATTGAGGCTTCCAAACATCGGCTGATCCAGGCTTTGTTGCACGGACAGCCGGTTGGCGAAAACGCCCCTTAGGGCATGGCTCACATAATGAATGATCAGGGCGCCGCCGGCGCTTCCCAGGCTGGCGATGGGCTGTTGGGCGGCGCCATCAAAAACGAGAGTGGGCGACATCGATGACCTGGGACGTTTTCCCGGTGCCGGGCGGTTTGCAATGGGTCGGCCTTGGGCATCCTCTGTGCGAAAGCTAAAGTCGGTGAGCTGGTTGTTCAGAAGCATGCCGTGCACCATGCGTCGCGCGCCGAATGCGGACTCAATGGAACTGGTAAGGGCCAGAGCGTTTCCCTGTGGGTCAATGATGCTGAGGTGGGTTGTTCCGCCCTCAGGCTGGGCCTGCATGGTGCCAAGCGATAACTCTCTGCTCTTGACGTCGGGAGGACTGCCAGGCGTGGCGCGGCCGAGACTTTTTTCCTTGATCAGGGCTGCGCGTTCCTGCAGATACCCGGGCCGTAGCAACGACTGCCAGGTGCCGGCAGGTGGGTCGATAAAGTCGGGATCGGCGACATAGTGGTCTCGGTCTGCAAAGGCAAGACGGGCCGCCTCCAGGTAGGCGTGGTCTCGCTGCTCCGGGGTATCAAGATCGGGGCGATGCGCCAAAATGCCAAGTATCTGGCCAATGGCGATCGCTCCGGAACTGGGCGGGGGGCTTCCGCAGACACGCAGGCGTTTTGTGTTCACTGGCTGCCAGTCGAAGCAAATGGGCTGCCTGCGCAGCGCCTGGTAGCTTCCCATGTCGTTCGCGCTGAGCATCCCTGGGTTGGTCTCGTGCGACTGCACGCTTTTGCTGATCGCCTCTGCAACAGAGCCCTTATACAAAAATGCAGGCCCATGACGGGCGATGCCCTTCAGCAGATCGGCAAGCGCCGGGTTTTTCAACAGGTGGCCAACGGGCCAGGGATCCCCTTGTGGGTTATAAAAATAGCGGCCTGCCTCTGGATCTAGTCGTAGGTATCTGTCACGCGCCAGCAGGCTGTGCAGTCGCTGACCCACGGGAAAGCCTTCTTCCGCTAAACGGATGGCGGGTAGGAACAGCGTAGGCCATGCCAGCCTACCGTGGTCTTGGTGGGCGAGGTGAAGCATTGCCAGAAGGCCCGGTACTCCTACCGCCCTGCCACCTACCATCGCTTTGGCAAACGCGATAGGCTCAGGCTGGCCTGAACCATCCGCCTGCAGAAACAGGTTGGACGAGACTGCCGCAGGCGCTGTTTCTCGGCCGTCATAGGCGATCACAGCGCTGCCGCTGCTGTAGACAAGAAACCCTCCGCCGCCAAGCCCACTTGATTGGGGTTCCACCAGGCCCAGAACCATCTGTGCAGCAATGGCTGCATCAATCGCATTTCCTCCCTGCCGAATCATCGCAGCGCCCGCCTCCGAGGCGAGCGGGTGGGCTGTTGCAACGGCAAAGGTGTTGAACCGCCAGTGCGGCTTTGTCTGCCAGAGGCTTGCTGCCTCGGGTGCTGTAGCCGCACTGGTCTGGGCAAAAACCGCATGCGTAGTGGCGCTACTGAGTACCAATACCGCAAAGATCAGCCGAGAAAGGGTTAGCATAGAAAAGGACCCTGCCGGAAAAGGTCACGAGAAAAGAAGGGATTCACGACGTTGCTGTTCACCATGAACCATACACGCATCGGATGGCTTGCATGGGGCCTTTGGGGGGCCTCTTCTGCATTGGCACAGACACTGCCCTTTGAGGCGAGCGATCTGCGGCCCCAGCCGATGGAGGAAATCGAGGTGCGCGCCCAGCGGCTCAGTGATCTTGAGCAACGGCGCTATGCAAACTCTGTGAAGACGGTGGTGGGGCGAGACGAGATCCAGAAGTATGGTGATACGAGCCTTGAAGATGTTCTGCGGCGTCAGCCGGGTGTGAGCATTCCGGCAGGCGGGGGTGGTCCGCGTATGCGGGGAATGCAAGAGTCGTATACCCAGATTCTTATCGATGGCCAGCCGGCAGGCCGAGGTTTTAGCGTAGATACGATTGCCCCCGATCAGGTTGAGCGCCTAGAGATTCTGCGGGTTCCCACCGCCGAGACAGGTGGGCAGGCGGTGGCGGGCACCATTAATATCGTCACGCGCGAGGGCCTTGCGCGTGGACGCCGTGACCTGGGTGCGGGCCTGACCTTGGGCGAGCGTGACCTGCAGGGGTTTCGGTTTGGCCTCACCCAGCAAGGCGGCTGGGCCGGTGAGGATACGATGGTGTCGGTGACTGTATTCGGTCAGAACCAGGACAATGTGGTTGACCAGGTGGTTGTCTTTGCTCCTGACGTGACGCCCAATAGCGGGGCAGGCCAGTCATCCAGGGTGCGTTCGCAGTCTGACCGTCTGGGACTAAGCCTGCGCGGCCAGACAATGCGGTCTTTTTCCGATGCGGGCAGCCTCACGATTCGGCCGCTTTTGTTTGCCGTGCAGGGTAAGACCCGAAGCCGCACTCTGGTAGACCCTTGGCAGGGCGAGGATCCACTTCGGTTTGCTGCACCCTTTAGCCTTGAGGAGGCTACGCAGACATCAGACTATGCCTTTGGTCGCGTCTTGTTTCTGCTCAAACGGCCGCTGCCGTCCAACCTGCTTCTGGAGACCGCGATCACGCCGTCGGTCTATGTTCTTCAGCGTCGCGCCAATAGCCTCGCTGAGCGAACAGACCTGTCAAGCCAACGCCGGGACACAGACAGCGAGACCCAGGAGCAGAGCCTGTTGGCAACCGCCAAGGTTAAACGATTCGTCGATTCTGATGAACAGACGCTGGGCCTTGAGTTTGAAACCTCTTGGCAGGACGACACGGAGGCGACGCAGGTTGATGGGCGCTTTACCGAGACGGGGTGGGGCGGCCGTATTGACCAGCGCCGTACCCGCTGGGCAGCCTTCGGTCAGTGGGACTGGAATCCCAAGGGTGCGTGGGCGGTACTCGGCGGGCTTCGGCATGAAGAGATAAATACCGTATTGAAAACCTTTGGCGGCCTTTTGCGAGATGAGAATCGAACTGCCCAAACCTCGCCATCCTTAAGTCTGGTCTACCGCCCAATAGACGCGCCAAGTCTGCTCTATCGGTGGAGTCTGAGTCATGCCTACAAGCCCACCCGCGCGAGCGATCTGCTCTCCTCGCCACGGATTTCATCGCGGTTTCCTGTGGACCAGATGAATTCCCTGGATGCACCGGATTCCGTAGGCAATCCGCAACTCAAGCCAGAGCAGTCTTGGGGTATTGACTTCAGTCTTGAGCGCTCTCCAGCCCCGAGCAGCCTTCTCTCGGCAGGAGTCTTCTGGAAACGAATCATCGATGTGCAGCGGCGGGTAACGCAGCTTGAGGCGGTGTCTTGGTCGAATGCGGCGCGTTGGGTAACTCGGCCACGCAATCTGGGTGAGGCGGAGCTCATCGGTGTCGAGCTTGAGGCAAGGGGTCCTGCGAAGATGTGGGGTCAGTGGCTGGGCCCATGGGTGGGGTCCCAGCCGGGGCTGGAACTGCGGGCATCATGGAGCCGATATTGGTCACACTTACGCGATCTTCCTGGACCGGACAACCGGCTGCCAGGCCAGCCGCTCTGGGAGGCGAAGCTGGGTCTGGATGCGCGTCCCGCGAAGTCGGCCTTGCGCTACGGCGTGAGCCTGGGATTCACAAAGGCGGCGCGGTACCAAGTCGATCCGCGCGCCTGGGCAGATGATGGCGATCGTCTCTCACTTGAGGCCTATGGGGTGTATACCCTCGGTACTAACCGCCGTCTACGATTGAGTCTGCAAGATATCACCCGATCAAAAACGGAAACCCTGAGCACACGGCGGTTTGAGGAAGGCGATCGCCTGGACACCGAGCGCCGCGCTGGCAGGCTGCGGCTGTCGCTTCGGTATGAACATACCCTATAAGGACCAACGACACTCTGTTCCCGCGCTGTTTCAAGGGGTGTGTGAAGGCGCTAGGCGCTGGGTTCCTCTTTGTTTGCATGATTTACCAGCGCATCAATCAGCCCTGGGGCGATATGGTGCAGCCCTTTATATGTCCTTAGGGCTGGGGACATTGAGTCGAGTGCCTCCGCCAGTACCTTGGACCTTCCAGGCTTACCAAGTACCTCCGGAAGTGGCACAACGAATAGACGAATGAGGAAAAGACTGCCCACGCCCGCCAGGGGAATGGTGACCTGCCGTTCAACGCGAAACCAGAGATTCTCTAGCCCATTGAAGTCAACCCAGGCGGGCTGGCCAGGGTCGCGCGACATTCCGCTATCGGGCGCAACCGTGTAGACAAAACGCACAAAAGGCCCTTTCTGGGTCATGGCTGAGGATAGTGCGTCCGCCGCCTTCTGGATGCGACTGTTGTCGGCAACAGGCATGTGTATGGCAAAGAGCGACTGATTGCACTTTTCCTCGGGAACCCACCCGCTGGGAAAGCACACCGACAGGAGTCGTGCGCGCAACGGATTTTCGTCGGTCGAAAATGGCGGTGAACGATGGCCTGGGGCCATCAGGACAAGGTCTTCTTGCAGGCTGAGGCTGAGCCCGAAAAAAAAATCGATGGGATTAGCAGGTGGTTCGCTGCCAATCCAGGGAAGGGCGCCGTTGGCGCGGACCGGCCCGTGGGGAAGCAGCGCGGAAAGGGCGAAGGTTACCTGCTGCGCCCAGAACTGCAGCTCATTGGGGCTGAGGTCACCTGCATAGACGAAGGCCTTCGCAGACCTCAGCCTCTGAATCTTCTGCCTTAGATAGTCTCTCCACTGCGTCAGTGGCTGATCGACGATCAGCACTGGCTCGGAGTCAGGCAGCTTGACAAGATCGGGGCGAATCTCGTGTGGACTGTCAACCGGGAAGGGGCAGTCGATCGGACCCACGCGCGTGACTGCTGGAGCGAGAGGCTGCGCGGGCCCTGGAAACGCTCGAATGTCTTGAGAAAGCCAATAATTCGGCAGACCCTGGCTGATGTCTAGCGTTATTGGTCTCATAGTGGATCGGAAGAAAAATCCCAAATCCGCCGAGGCGTTAGCATTTCATGGATACGGGTAGCCTGCGTTGGTCCGTTGGAATTTGGATTTACTGAAATATACGAGGAAATACAGCGGTGGAGAGCTGTCGACAGCCCCGCTAAGATAGAGGCTGATTGGTAACCCTTCGGCAACCCCTCGCCAATCACCTTTACCATCCCCTTTCAATTCCCTTTTCCACATCCTTTCGAAAACCCCCTTTATGCAACCCACAACATCTGCGCCGGGAGACTGGCGACTTGCCCTTGACCAATGGGTTAGCCAGCCCATTATTCAGCGAACTATTATTGTCCTGATTGTTGTGAACGCGGTCATTCTCGGTATGGAGACCAGCCCAGCAATCATGGCAGACTGGGGGCCGCTCTTACTGCGGCTCGACAGCATTATTCTTGGGGTTTTTGTACTGGAGATAGCGCTTCTCATTGCCGCGCGCGGGTGGCGGTACTTCAAAGACCCTTGGGGTATTTTTGATGTGATCGTGGTGGGTATTGCGCTGCTTCCGGCATCGGGACCCTTTGCCGTTTTGCGTGCGCTGCGGGTACTGCGCGTTTTGCGTCTGGTCACGAAGCTGCCAAGTATGCGCCGCGTTGTGGGCGGCCTGCTTACTGCGATTCCCGGCTTGGGTTCGGTCTTTGCGATTATCGCCATCGTGTTTTACGTGGCCTCGGTGATTGCCACGAAGCTCTTTTCGCAGTCATTTCCTGAATGGTTTGGAAGCCTTGACGCTAGTGCGTATACCCTTTTTCAGGTAATGACGCTTGAGAGCTGGTCTATGGGAATCGCACGCCCCGTAATGGAAGTCTACCCTCAGGCATGGATCTTTTTTGTCATATTTATTTTGGTATCTACCTTTACGATGCTTAATCTTTTTATCGCGGTCATCGTAAATGCCATTACCTCTACCCAGGCGCAGGAGAATCACCGGGTAGAAGATGCGATGGTGGCGCGGGTAGATGCGGACACGGAGATTATGCAGCAGGAGATGGCCAAGGTACGCGAGGAGCTCGCGCAACTGCGTCGCCTGCTTGAGGCACAGCAGAAATAGCCATCGTGACTGGAAAAGGTCTTGCTTCTTTTCGTCACTTTTTCGGACGAAACGCCTTACACACGGTCTCGTTGGTGAACAGGCTGGGGCCGCCGATCAGTTCCAGGCCATAAGGAATAGCAGCAAAAAGCCCCGAGACCTCGATGGCGCCGGTATCCGAATTACGCAGGCCTTCTAAAGTCTCTTGAATTGACCGCGGCCGTCCTGGCAGGTTTACGATCAACGATCTGCCCCGAATAACCGCTGTTTGACGCGAGAGAATAGCCGTGGGAACAAAGGCCAGAGAGATCTGACGCATCTGTTCGCCAAACCCGGGGAGCTCACGATCGGCGATATCGAGAGTGGCTTCTGGGGTAACGTCACGAGGCGTCGGCCCCGTGCCGCCGGTGGTAAAGACTATGTCGCAGCCCTGGTGGTCGACGAGGTCAATCAGGGTCTGGGCGATTATGGGGCGCTCGTCGGGGATTAGCCTTTCGATGCTCTCCCATGGGCTGATCAGGGCCCGAGACAGCCAAGACTTGAGACTGGGCAGCCCTTCGTCCTTGTAGACACCTTGGCTGGCACGATCGCTAATCGAAACAAGGCCAAAACGGGCAGGGTGGGAACTGGGGCTCATGCCTGTGATTATTGCCCAGATTTATTGCCGAGATCGACAAGTCAACGGTGGGCGTTACGGGTAAGATCTGACCCCATGAAAACAACGCATTCCGCCCCCAGCCCTTTTTTCTATGACGCCGCAGGCCTTGCGGCCTTGAACCAGAAGATGCTTCAGATGGCCCGTGACCTTGGGGCCACAGACGCTGCCACCGAGGTGTCGGAGAGTTCGGGGCTCTCGGTTACTGTGCGCATGGGTGCGCTGGAGACCTTGGAACATACCCGCGACCGTGGCGCCAGCGTAACGGTGTACCTTGGTCAGCGGCGAGGACATGCAACCACGTCTGACCTCTCTGATACTGCCCTGCGAGACGCGGTACAGAAGGCCCTTGATATTGCCAAGTACACGGCGGAAGACCCCTATGCCGGGCTGCCCGAGGAGGCGGATCTGGCCCGAGGGCCTCACCCCAGCCTTGACCTATTTCATACCTGGCAGGTCACGCCCGAGCAGGCAACAGACATGGCCAAAGAGGCTGAAGCCGCTGCCCGTGCAGTAGATCGTCGTATTCGCAATTCAGATGGCGCCAGTGTCTCTGCAAGCCATGGGCAGTTTTGTTCTGCCAACAGCCGGGGGTTTCTGGGCGGCTACCCCTACAGCCGGCACTTTCTCTCGGTAGCGCCGATTGCCCAGGAGAAGTCGGCGATGCAGCGAGACGACTGGTACACCACAAGCCGAAATCCATCGGAGCTTGCAGCGCCGGCTGAGATTGGTGCCTACGCGGCTAAGCGGGCCTTGTCCCGTCTGAATGCCCGGCGTCTCGAGACGCAGCAGATACCGGTAATCTTTGAGGCGCCCATAGCGGTGGGGCTGATTGGGTCTCTGGTGCAGGCCTTATCGGGCTCGGCGCTTTACCGAAAGGCAAGTTTTCTTCTGGATAGCATGGGCAAAGAGATCTTTTTCAAGGACATCAGCCTGGTCGAAGACCCCTTCCTGCCGGGCGCCAGTGGCAGCACGCCCTTTGATGATGAGGGTGTAAGGGTGCAGCGGCGCAAGGTAATTGATGCGGGACGTGTTGCGGGTTATTTTTTGTCTAGCTATTCGGCCCGAAAGCTCGGACTGCCCACCACGGGCAATGCCGGCGGTTCGCATAACCTGGAGTTGGCCAGCCGGAAGAACCCTCCCGCTGGCGGTCTTGAGGGCCTGTTACGGCTCATGGGACGGGGCATTCTGGTAACCGAGGTAATGGGCCAGGGCGTAAACCCCATTACCGGAGACTATTCGCGCGGAGCCTTTGGATACTGGGTAGACCAGGGTCAGATTCAGTATCCGGTGGAGGAGTTCACCATTGCTGGAAACCTCAAAGATATGTACCGAGGCCTGGTAGCGATTGGAGGCGATACGCTTACCCGCGGCAATAAAACCACGGGCTCTTTACTCGTCGACCGAATGACGATTGCCGGCTGTTAGCCTGCTGGATCCTTTCAGGCTGTGCCGCAACAGACGTACTGCCCGATTTACCGAAGCGGTAAGCCGTACCCGGCGCAGGACATCGGCCAGGTGGACCCGGCCCCGAACCTCAAGAACCACCTTGAGTGTGGAAAACCCCCCGCCGCGACGCTCAATGGTGAGGTCGATGATATTTGCCTCCGAGGCAGAAATTGCGCCTGCAACCTTTGCCAGAGCACCTGGGGAATCTTTGACATCGATGTTCAGGTGGGTCTCGAAGGTTCGGTAGATTGGGTCTCCCCAGATGATGTCGGCCCAGCGATTGGGGTCTTTGGGGCGCTGCCTTCGGGCATAGCCGCAGCTTGCCCGGTGAATCAGTAGCCCCGCTCCGCCGCGCATATAGCCCCAAGAGGTATCGCCTGCAATGGGATGACAGCAGGGCGCATACTGCACCGCCGTGCCCTCTGAGCCATTGACGGTAATGCCCAGGTCGTGCTGGGCAGTCAGGTGCTCCATAGAGAGCTGAAGGGCACGCTCTGCAGCCGGAGTGAGGCGGCGGGCCCGCGGCCGGGTATCGCCATCGCCACTGCCGGGGCTGGGTAAGAGCCGCCTTGCGGCCACGTTGGCTAGCAGGTGTCCCAGGCCAATTGCCTCTAGGAGCCCGTCACGGTCGTTGGCGGGGATTTCATGAAAGAACTGCGACCAGTTCAGGCTGGGATCATCGACCCCTGGGCTGCCCAGCGCCTTTAAGGCGGAATCCAGCAGCCTTCTGCCGAATGCAACGGCCCGTTCGCGGGTGCTGGTTTTCAGGTTATACCGAATCTGGGAGCGTGCCCGGGCGGTACGCACGAACCCAAGCCAGCCTGGGTGTGGCGTGGCGGTGGGCTGGGTAACCACACGCACCAGGTCGCCGTTGCGCAGCTCCGTGTCGAGCGGCTTGACTTCGTTGTTAATGGTGGCTCCGGTGCAACGATTTCCGACATCGGTATGCACCATATAGGCGAAGTCCACGGGGGTTGATCCCTTGGGCAGTTCCCGAATCTCGCCCGTGGGCGTAAAGACATAGATGACATCGGGGAAGAGGTCAATCTTGATATGGTCGAGAAAGTCTTTGGGGTCGCGGGACTGCACCGACAAGAGGGACTGCATCCATTCGTGGGCCTTACGCTGCAGGGGCGTAGCCGATGCGGCGTGTTCTTTGTAGAGCCAATGCGCTGCCACGCCGGCCTCGGCCATTTGATGCATCTGGTGGGTGCGAATCTGGAACTCCAAGGGCGTACCAAGCGGGCCCACGACCACGGTATGCAGTGACTGATACCCATTGGACTTTGGCAGTGCAATGTAGTCTTTGAACTTTCCGGGCACGGGCTTAAAGAGCGCATGCAGGGCACCGAGCGCGATATAGCATTCGGGGATGGACGACACGCACACGCGAAACCCGTAGATATCGAGTACCTCGGCAAAGCTGAGGTGTTTCTCCTTCATCTTCAGGTAGACGGAATACAGACTCTTGGTGCGGCCGGAGACCTCAGCGTTGATGCCGAAATGGGGTAGTTGTTCGCAGATCTGGGTTCGGATCCGCCCGACGATTTCTTTGCGATTACCGCGCGCGGCCTTCAGGGCCTTTTGTAACACCGCAGACCGCCGAGGGTAGAGGCCATCGAAGCAGAGGTCTTCGAACTCGCGGAAGATCTCGTTAAGCCCCAGCCGATGGGCAATAGGGGCGTAGATATCAAGCGTCTCGCGGGCCACACGTGTACGCTTGACTGCCGAGGTGGACGAAAGCGTGCGCATATTGTGAAGCCGGTCGGCCAGTTTAATGAGAATGACCCGGACATCGTCGGCCATTGACAGCAGCATCTTGCGAAAATTTTCGGCCTGGGCCTCTTCGCGGTTGCTAAAGCTCACCTTGTCAAGCTTGGTGAGTCCTTCGACCAGCATGGCAACGGTGGAGCCAAACTGCTTGGCGATCTGTGTCTGGGTAACCCCGCAGTCTTCTACGGTGTCATGCAGCAAAGCGGCAATCAGGGCATCGGCATCCAGTCGCCACTGGGTGCAGACCTCTGCGACGGCAATGGGATGGGAGATATAAGGTTCACCGGACTGGCGAGACTGACCCAGGTGGGCTGCATCAGCAAACCGAAAGGCGTCTACGAGGCGGGTTTGGTCTTCGCTGCTGAGATACGAGGCCCGTTCGAGAAGGGGTGATACCGAAATAACCTTATCGGCAGAGGAGGGAGTTCGGGTGGGTGCGAGTACGCTAGCCATAGCAAGACCATCTGGTGTCGAATAGATTCAGAAGGCCTGACTCGGACCCATGACAGCAGCTACATGGGTACCTTGCGCAGCATTTCTCTGCCCACCTGGCCAGCCGCGATCTCGCGCAGGGCCACCACGGTGGGCTTATCGCGGGCATCTACCTTTGGGGTGGCCCCTTGTGCCAGTTGGCGGGCGCGGTAAGTAGCCGCCAGGGTGAGCTCAAACCTGTTGGGGACATAGGTGAGGCAGTCTTCTACAGTGATGCGGGCCATGGGTAAAAATCCTTTAGAGGGGAGGCAGAGTTGCCGATCGCACAATCGCGGTAAGCTCGGCCAAAGCGGTCGTAAATTCTTGATTCATAATAACATGGTCAAATTCTTTGGCGTGAGAAATTTCGTCTTCGGCGGCCTGAATTCTCTTTTCAATAACTGCCGCACTATCCTGTGCGCGAGACTGCAGTCGTTGCCTGAGTGCCTCAAGAGAAGGCGGCAGAATAAAAATGCTGCACAGCTCTTGGGGGGGAAAGCTCTGCCGAATCTGGGCAGCGCCTTGCCAGTCAATCTCAAGCAGCACGGGGCGCCCCTGGGCTCTTTGTTGGTTGATCCAGGCGCGTGATGTGCCGTAGTAATTGCCATGTACCAGGGCCCACTCCAGAAACTCACCCTGGGCCTTGCGGGTGAGAAAGTCTGCCTCGCTGGTAAAGAAGTACTCGCGCCCGTGCGCCTCTCCAGGCCGTGGAGGGCGCGTGGTGGTGGAAACCGAAAGCGAAAGCCCAAGGCTCTTATCGGCGAGCAGGCCGCGCACAAGGCTTGTCTTGCCGGCCCCTGAGGGTGCCGCGATGATAACCAGTCGGCCTATCTTGGACGCACTATGAAAAGGGGCAGAAGACGCACCGGTATCTTCGCTCATTGGATGTTCTGCACCTGCTCGCGAATCTGCTCGATGGTCAGGCGCATTTCCATAGACACCTGGGTCAGGCCGAGATGCGAAGACTTCGCGCCAAGGGTGTTGGCCTCCCGATGGAGCTCCTGGCAGAGAAAATCCAGCCTCTTGCCCTGCGGCTGATCGCTGGGCTTATCCAGTGCCTGCCTCACCGCCTGTATATGTACTTGCAGCCTGTCGAGCTCTTCGGCGATATCGGCCCGACCAGCTGCGGCATGGGCCTCCTGCTGAATACGCTCGGCAAGAATGACAGCCATGGCCTCGGGCTGCAGATCGGAACCGGGCGCCTGCCCAAATGCCTCTTGCAGCCGTGTGCGGATTTTGGCGCGCTGGGCCTCGAGTGCCTCGGGTAGCAGCCGGGCGGCCTCAGTCTGAAGCTGTATGAGGGTAGAGATTCGCTCGGTAATTGCCTGGGCAAGTTTATTGCCTTCGGCCTGCCGGGAGGCCTCGAGGCTTTGAACTGCAGCGTCAAAGACAGACAGCAGGGTTTCCTGCGGCAGACCATCGACGCCTGCGGTAGGGCTGGTGAGAACCCCCGGAAAGCTCAGCAGCTCGGCCATGCGCCACGGGGCGATTGCCGAGGGGTATTGGCTCTCGAGTCTTTCCTGCAGCCGCACCAGGGAGTCGATGCGGTCGAAGTTGGGCGAGACCGATTCGGCCGAGGCAGCGGTATCGCGCAGAACGCTGAACCGCACCTCCACCTTGCCGCGGGGCAAGATACGGGCAAGCCTTTCGCGAATCGAGGGCTCCAGGCTGCGGAGGTCTTCGGGCAGGCGCAGCCCGAGCTCAAAGAATCGGTTATTTACCGAACGAATCTCGACCTGGACCAGGCCAAGAGGGGTGGGCATCTGGGCGGAACCAAATCCGGTCATGCTGCTAACAGGCATAGTCGCGCTATTGTACGGACTCCCGATACAGGCAAACCAGCAAGGAGAACTTATGTCGCAAAACCTGGGGGTCTTACCCGATCAGGCCTCGCAGCCGCGCGCGGCCAATCGCGCGGCAGACTGTCTGCGTCCAGTGCTACTGCACCGCCGTTACACCTGCCATGCCGAGGGGTCGGTCTTGGTCTGTTTTGGCAACACCAAGGTGCTCTGCACTGCCTCGGTGGAGGATAAGGTTCCGGGTTTTTTGCGAGGGGCAGGCCGGGGCTGGGTGACCGCCGAATACGGCATGCTGCCGCGGTCTACCCATACCCGCAGTGATCGAGAGGCCGCGCGCGGTAAGCAGTCTGGCCGCACCCTGGAGATCCAGCGGCTTATTGGTCGCTGCCTGAGGGCGGTGGTTGACCTAAAGGCCCTTGGTGAGCGGACGATCACCGTGGACTGTGACGTGCTGCAGGCCGATGGCGGCACACGCACGGCAAGCGTTACTGGTGCCTGCCTGGCGGTCTTCGATGCCCTTATGACCACCGCAGCCCGGGCGCCTGATGCCGAAACCGCAGCCCGTCTGGGTGCTGCCTTTCGTGAGCCCGTGGCCGCCATCTCGGTGGGCATGGTGCGGGGAGTCGCGCTACTGGACCTAGACTATGAAGAGGACTCGGGCTGTGACACGGACATGAATGTGGCCATGCTGGGTTCGGGGGGCATTATTGAGCTGCAGGGCACTGCCGAGGCTGCGCCTTTTTCGAGGGCGCAGCTGCAGACGCTTCTGGATCTGGCAGCCCATGGTATTTCCCAACTGCATGCCCTGCAGCGCGGGCTGATGGCTGATGGCGAGGCGCTGCAGGCGGCGCGGGGGGTCTAGCCTTGCAAGACGATTGGGTTTTGGCCACCGGTAACCCGGGTAAGGTGGCTGAGATGCAAAGGCTGCTGGAAGGCCTGGGGGTGCGCCTCAGAGCGCAGGCAGCGCTTGGGGTCGTGCCCTGCGCGGAGCCATTTTCCAGCTTTCTTGAAAACGCCTTGGAAAAGGCGCGGCATGCCAGTCGCGGTACGGGACTCCCGGCAATTGCCGATGACTCTGGCCTGGTCGTCGATGCCCTCGGGGGTGCGCCCGGGGTTCGGTCTGCGCGGTTCTATGACGATGCGGTGGCCCAGGCGGGCGGCCTTCTGCTGCCCGGAAGCGAGAACCTCTCGGTAGATACGGCCAACTGGCAGTGGCTTTTGCACCGCATGCAGGATGTCCCTGAGACAGACCGTTCGGCCCGATTTGTCTCGGTGATTGCCTTTGTGCGGCATGCCGATGACCCCATGCCGATAGTAGGCTGCGGTCTATGGCCTGGCCGTGTGGCCCGTGCTGCTGCCGGCAGCCATGGATTTGGCTACGACTGTGTTTTTTATGACCCCCGCCTTGGGCGCACGGCAGCCGAGTTGTCGCCCCTGGAGAAAAATGCCGTGAGCCATCGCGCCGAAGCGATCAGGCAGTTTGTTGCGGTCTATGGCCATGCCTATTCTTAAAGCGTCCACGGCCGCCGAGGATGCCTCGGTACCCTCTAGCCCGCCACCGTTGAGCCTGTATATACACCTGCCCTGGTGTCTTCGGAAGTGCCCCTATTGCGACTTCAATTCCCATGAGACGCGTGGCAACGAGTCTCTGGCTGGCTATGTGGACTGCCTGGTGCGTGACCTTGAGATGTCGCTGGCCCAGGTCTGGGGCCGTTCGGTGCAGTCGATATTTATGGGCGGGGGGACTCCGAATCTCTTTGCCCCCGATCTGATCGATCGCCTGCTCATGGCGGTGCGGGCGCGTCTGCGCATCGCAGCGGGCGCCGAAGTGACTATGGAGGCCAATCCGGCGGCCGCACAAGGCGAGTCTGCTGACTGGAGGGCCTATCGGGAGGCGGGCGTTACCCGGGTATCGATAGGGGTTCAGTCATTTCATGGCCCAAGCCTAAAGGCGCTGGGCAGGATGCACTCTGGCACGCAGGCTCTAGAGGCCGTGGCAGCTGCAGTGGCGGTATTTGACCGCGTGAACCTGGACCTGATGTACGGCCTGCCTGGTCAGACCGCTAAGCAGGCGAGCGCCGACCTTGCATGCGCGCTGGGACTGGGGGTGGGGCATCTTTCTCTTTACCAGCTTACGCTTGAGCCCAATACCCTTTTTGCAGCCCGTCCGCCAGAACTCCCTGATGAGGACCTGATTGCCCAGATGCAGACCGCTCTCCTGGACCGGCTGGCGGCGGCGGGCTTTCTCCGCTATGAGGTCTCTGCCTTTGCCCGTTTGGGTCAGGTCTGCCAGCACAACCTGAACTACTGGCAGTTTGGCGACTATCTGGGGATTGGGGCCGGGGCCCACAGTAAGCTTAGCCTCCCCGAGGCTGGGATTCTTCGGCAGACCTGCACCCGTCAGCCGCAGGGTGGTGACAGCTACCAGGTGGCCGTTGCCCGGGGCGATGGTAGCCACCGCAAGTCGCGCCCCGTGCCCAGGGCCGACCTGCCGTTTGAGTTTATGCTCAATGGGCTGCGTCTGGTGCAGGGCGTGGCCGTGACTGCCTACACGGAGCGCACTGGGCGGCCGGTAGAGGATCTTCTGCCCGCAATAGCTAGCGCTCAGGCCAAAGGCTTACTGAAGACAGAGGCTGGCCATTGGAGGGCAACCGAGCGGGGCATGGATTTTCTGAATGATCTTCAGGCCCTATTTTTGCCCGAATAGCAGGCCTGTATTCCTGATTTAGTGCACAAACGCACTAAATAAGTGCGTTATGCATTATTATAAAGCGTAAATAGCCCTGATATCGGGCTTTTAAGCCCGGCACGGAAACTGCATACTCCCTCCGAGTCGTTTTATTTCAACCCTTCTCAATTCAGGAGAGCGTTCCTATGGCAAGTCCCAAAGATGTCTTGAAAATGATCTCGGACAACGAGGTGAAGTTCGTTGATTTCCGTTTCACCGATACCCGCGGCAAGGAGCAGCACGTTTCGGTGCCCGCGCACGCGGTGGAAGAGGACAAATTTGAGTCGGGGCATGCCTTTGATGGCTCTTCTATCGCGGGCTGGAAGGGCATTGAGGCCTCTGACATGCTGCTGATGCCGGACCCTGAGACTGCCGTGCTCGACCCCTTTCGTGAAGAGTCGACGCTCAACATTACCTGTGATGTGGTGGAGCCGTCCGATGGTAAGGGCTATGAGCTTGATCCCCGGTCGATTGCCAAGCGCGCAGAGGCGTTCTTAAAGGCCTCTGGTGTGGGCGATTCCGCCTACTTTGGCCCCGAACCCGAATTCTTCATTTTCGATGGCGTGACCTGGAATGTTGATATGTCTGGCTGCGGTGTCAAGATCAAGGCAGAAGAGGCGAGCTGGTCGACCGGTATTGAGTACGACGGCGGCAATCTTGGCCACCGTCCCGCGGTCAAGGGCGGCTACTTCCCCGTTCCGCCGGTGGATTCCTTGCAGGATATCCGGTCGGAGATATGCCTGATTCTCGAGCAAATGGGCGTACCCGTTGAGGTACACCACCATGAGGTGGCAGGCGCCGGCCAGTGCGAGATTGGCACCAAGTTCACCACGCTGACGCGTCGTGCTGACTGGACGCAGATTCTGAAGTACGTAGTGATGAATGTGGCTGCAAGCTATGGAAAGACCGCCACCTTTATGCCCAAGCCGGTCGTGGGCGATAACGGCTCGGGTATGCACTGCCACCAGTCGATCTGGAAGGACGGCCAGAACCTTTTTGCTGGAAACGGCTACGCGGGATTGTCTGAGTTTGCGCTGCATTACATTGGCGGGATTATTAAGCATGCCCGCGCGCTTAATGCTATTACCAACCCCGGTACCAATAGCTATAAGCGTCTGGTGCCGGGATTTGAGGCGCCGGTAAAGCTTGCTTACTCAGCCCGCAACCGCTCGGCCTCGATTCGCATTCCCTATGTGAGTAACCCGAAGGGTAGGCGCATTGAGGTCCGGTTCCCCGACCCCACCGCCAACCCCTATCTTGCATTTGCAGCCATGATGATGGCCGGTCTGGACGGCGTGATGAATAAGATTCATCCAGGTGAGGCTGCCGATAAGAACCTCTACGACCTGCCTCCTGAAGAAGACAAGAAGATTCCCACTGTCTGTTCCTCGCTCGATATGGCCCTCGAGTGTCTCGATAAAGACCGTGAGTTTCTCACCCGCGGTGGCGTGTTTACCGATGCCATGATCGATGCCTATATGGATCTGAAGATGGCAGAGGTAACGCGGTTCCGTATGACCACCCACCCGGTGGAGTTTGATATGTACTACTCGCTCTAAGCGGCTGGGAACATGCCCGCTGTCTTGGCCGAACTGAGTCAGAAAAGGGGCGATTCGTCGCCCCTTTTTTTTAGGCCATCAGGGCCGGTGCGACCTATGAAGAATGCTGGTTTCGACGACCTCGACCTGTTAAGTACCGCCATCGTGTTGATGGACGATAAAGGCTGTCTGGTCCATGTGAATGCCGCAGGGGAAAACCTGCTGGGCTGTTCGGTTGCGCTGATCGCGGGGCATCGGCTTAACGATATTGTGGGTGACAGTAGTGAGGCCGATAGGCTAATTGCGGAATGCGGGGCCCGGCAGTTTTCTGTAAAGCGTCTGCAGATGGCATGGCAGCTTGCAGGCCGCGGGATGCAGGTGCTCGACACCACGGTAACGGTCGTGGAAGAGCCTCGCATTCTGGCGAGCATTGAGCTGCGTGAGCCTGATGCCTTTCAACGCATCGACCGCGAGGAGCGGCAGGCGGCCCTGATGCAGATGAACCAGTTGTTACTGCGTAACCTGGGCCATGAAGTAAAGAACCCACTTGGCGGTATTCGTGGTGCTGCGCAGCTGCTGGATGCAGAGCTGCCCACGCGCGCCCTGAAGGAATACACCGAGGTCATTATCAAGGAATCAGACCGATTGCAGTCTCTGGTGGATCAGATGCTTGCGCCGGTGCGCAGGAGCCTAACCAAGTCATCGGTGAATATCCATTCGGTGCTCGAGCGGGTACGCACGCTGGTGCTCTCGGAGTTTCCAAAAGGCCTAAAGGTGATTCGCGACTATGACACCAGCCTGCCGGAGATGCAGGGTGACTCTGAGCAGCTGATTCAGATGGCCTTGAATATCGTGCGCAATGCGGCAGAGGCGGTCCAAGGTGTTGGCACGATCTGGCTTAAAACCCGCGTGTCGCGTCAGGTTACCCTGCACCGCCGCCGGTATCGGCTTGCCCTGTCTTTATCGATTCGTGACGATGGCCCGGGCATACCCGAGGCGATACGCGATGAAATTTTCTATCCCTTGGTCTCTGGAAACCCTAAGGGCCATGGGCTTGGTCTGACTATTGCTCAGACCATCGTGCACCAGCATGGTGGAGTAATCGTCTGTCGTTCCGAGTCAACGGGAACAGAGTTTTTGATTTTGATGCCGCTGGGGGGTCCCCTGCCAGCACAAGTGTAGCCAAGGAGGTTTTCGAATGAAGCCGGTTTGGATTGTTGATGATGACGCCTCGATTCGGTGGGTGCTTGAGAAGGCCTTGTACAGAGCCCAGATGCCCTGCCGGCTCTTTCAGAATAGCCAAGAGGTGATGCGTGCGCTTCAGGACGACACGCCCCAGGTGCTGGTATCCGATATTCGCATGCCAGGGGACTCGGGTCTGGCGCTGCTTGAGCAGGTGAAGGCACGTCTTCCCAATCTGCCAGTCATCATCATGACCGGGTTCTCGGATCTCGATAGTGCCGTGTCCGCCTTTCAGGGGGGCGCCTTTGAATACCTGCCGAAGCCCTTCGACGTTGAGGAGGCCACGGCCTTGATTCAACGCGCCGTGCGCGAGTCAATGCCAAACGACTCCGAGCGCAGTGTGGCCTCTCCCGAGCAGCTTGAGATGCTCGGACACGCCCCGGCCATGCAAGAGGTCTTTCGTGCCATAGGACGGCTTTCGCAGTCTTCTGCCACTGTGCTCATTACTGGGGAGTCTGGCACCGGTAAGGAGCTTGTTGCCAGTGCACTGCACCGTCATAGCCCACGGGCCAGTATGCCGTTTGTTGCACTCAATACCGCGGCAATTCCCCACGACCTTTTGGAGTCGGAGCTCTTCGGCCATGAACGCGGTGCCTTTACTGGGGCGCAGTCACTGCGCCGTGGTCGGTTTGAGCAGGCCGAGGGTGGCAGCTTGTTTCTCGATGAGATTGGGGACATGTCACTGGATCTGCAGACGCGGCTACTGCGGGTTTTGTCCGACGGCAACTACTACCGGGTGGGGGGCCATCAGCCGCTAAAGGCCAATGTCCGCGTGATTGCGGCAACCCACCAGAACCTGGAGCAGCGGGTGCGCGAGGGCCGGTTTCGCGAAGACCTTTTTCACAGGCTTAATGTCATTCGCCTGCGGCTGCCGCCCTTACGCGACCGGCAGGACGATATCGCCGAACTCGCGAACTTCTTTTTGGGCAAATCAGCGAAGTCGCTTGGGGTGGAGGCAAAGCTGCTCTCGTCCGAGGCGCTTGCCCTGATGCAGGCCCATCCCTTTCCGGGAAATGTGCGTCAGCTGGAAAACCTCTGCCATTGGCTGACCGTGATGGCCCCAAGCCAGCGAATAGAGGCGCAGGATCTTCCGCCTGAAATTCGTATGCCGGAATACCGCGAGGCGGGTGCGGCAGGTGGGCCTGAGGCGGTAAAGGAGTCTGGGGTTTCACAAGGCAGTGGTACTGGCCTTGGCCCACAGGGTGAGGCTTTGTCTGCTGCGGTAGCAAGCACCTCGGGTATGACATCCACGCCTGACTGGCGGCTTATTCTGAAGAACGAGCTTGAGCGTGCATTGCGCAATGCGAATAAAGACAAAGAGGCCGGAGAGGCGGCAAAGATGGATCGATGGGAGAAAGACTTTGAAACGATTGTCTATGGAACCGCGCTGGCCTTTACCCGTGGCAGACGCATAGAGGCAGCGCAGTTACTTGGCGTGGGCCGTAACACCATTACCCGAAAGATTGCAGAGCTAGACTTGGAGCCACGCTAGCTGTGGCGCGTTTTGTGCGGCGTCTGCGGTGTCTGTTTACAGAGGCGTATGCTGAGCTGAGTTACTTTGCCTCTGGGTCAGAGCGGGGCGGACGGGCAAGCACATAGGTCATGGCGCTTGCCAGGGCTGAGAATCCCCAGAACGCCATAAACCCTAGCCCATAGGTTTCCCGTCGCCCCAGTTCGATGGGGGCCCCCAATGGATGTTCTCCCCTTACTGATCGTTATTAGCCTGATTGTGGTCGGACTGGTGGTCTGGCCAGCCCGGGGGGGCAATGCCCCCGCCCATGAAGGCATAGCTGGTAATTCGGCCCCACTGCCAGGCAAATAGTTCAAGCCCGCGCTCTGCCTTGCTGCGTATCGGGCTTATGCGGCTGCGGTGGCCGGCTGCCGCGGCGAGCCCGCCACACATGGCAAGGCAGTGTGCCGAAGACCATATTCCCACCAAAAAGGCCGAGAGGGGAAAGAGGCTTAGAGCATCGGCCATACAACATCCTTTGGTGGTCTGGCCGCAGAAGCCTCTTCTGCCAAGCCCTGCCCACGAGGATGGCAGGCCGCCTCAGACGCTTGCCACGACCGGGGCATGGTCTGAGGGCTGGTCCCAGCTGCGGGGTTCTTTGTCGATCAGGGCGTTGGAGCAGCCCGATGCCAGACCCGCTGACAAAAGCACGTGGTCGATACGCAGCCCCAGCCCGCGACGAAAGCCCGCCTGGCGATAATCCCACCAGGAAAAATAGCCCGGCTCGGTGCAGTGCTGCCGAAAGCTATCGGTAAGCCCTGCGGCCAGCA
>VGHK01000029.1 GCA_016868305.1 Betaproteobacteria bacterium
GCGGGGCAGATAAAACAGCCCGGCAAACCAACTGGTAACAAAGATAATGTGAAAGGCCTTTACCCAGAGCATCAGAATTCTCAAGGCACTAGGTGCGCACTTCGCCGTGTCCGAACACCACCCACTTCTGGGTGGTCAGCCCCTCGAGCCCCACAGGGCCTCGGGCATGCAGTTTGTTAGTGCTAATGCCGATTTCAGCGCCAAGGCCAAACTCAAACCCATCGGCAAAACGGGTGGAGGCATTCACCATTACCGAGGCCGAGTCGACCTCGCGCAGAAACCGCATGGCCCGTATATGGTTTGTGGTGACGATGCTATCGGTGTGGTGCGACCCATAGTGGTCGATGTGCTGCATGGCCGCCTCAAGACCGTCCACGATTTTGATCGAGAGAATAGGGGCCAGGTACTCGGTGGTCCAGTCTTTCTCTGTTGCATCGCGCAGCTGGTGGGCAGCAATGCCATGGTTCTGAAGAATGGCACGCGTGGCAGTGCAGACCCGCAGCTCCACATGCTTAGCCAGGTAGATCTCGGCCATAGGGGGAAGAAAGTCTGCGGCGATGCCCCGGGCTACCAATAACGTTTCCATGGTGTTACAGGGCGCATACCGCTGGGTCTTGGCGTTGTCGGCAATACGCCAGGCCATATCCAGGTCGGTCTCGTCGTCGATATAGACATGACAGACACCATCAAGGTGCTTGATTACGGGCACGGTTGCCTCAGCGCTAACACGTTGAATCAGGCTTTTGCCGCCCCGGGGTACGATGACATCGATGTACTGGGGCATGGTGATAAGAGCCCCCACTGCGGCGCGGTCGGTGGTCGGTACCACCTGAACGCTGGCCTCGGGAAGACCTGCATGCACCAGCGCCTCCCCAATCCACTTGGCCAGCAGCTGATTGGAATGAAAGGCCTCGGAGCCTCCGCGCAGCACGGTGGCATTACCTGATTTCAGGCACAGGGCCGCCGCATCGACGGTGACATTCGGGCGTGACTCGTAGATGATGCCAACCACGCCCAAGGGCACGCGCATTTTGCCCACCGCTATGCCCGAGGGTTGCGACTTTACCTCAGAGACTTCACCAATCGGGTCTGGCAGCGACGCCACTTGTCGCAGGCCTGCAGCCATAGTATCGACTGCCTTGTCTCCAAGCCGAAGCCGGTCGATAAAGGCCGGGTCATGGCCCGCATCGTTAGCGGCTTTTAGGTCGTTCTCATTGGCCTTTTCAATAGCCTTTCCTTCATGCGCAATGCGATCCGCAAGCCACAGCAATGCCGCGTTTTTCTGCGCTGTGCCGGCCCGCGCCATATGGCGTGCGGCAACTTTGGCCTGCTGGCCAATTGATTGCATGAGTGTGAAGGTGTCAGATGCGTTCATAGAGATACCTAGGCGGTACGGCTAAGCCGGAGTGCCAGTCGCTCCAAGGCCAGCCAGGGGTCTTCTCGATTGAGCCCCTTTACCATTGTATCGATGCGGCTAAGTTCCCGAAGCGCAAGGCCAGCGCGACGAATAGGCAGCCTGCGGCAAGACTGTGCGGCGCTCCACAGAATGAGCGGCAGAGGCTCGCCTTCTTCTTTCAGTCCACGAAGCACCCGAATGGCCCGGCCCGGATTGTCTCCACAGAGAAGATCGCCCACTTGAAATGGGCTAAACCGCGCCTGGTCGCTCATCAGGTCCTCAAGCTCGGAGAGGGCTAATGGCGCATCTGGTTGCGCGCGCGGCAGAAATCCAAGCTTCAAAATCTCTTGGTGGGCAGCGGCTAGGTTGCCCTCAAACCGTGTTGCCATAAAGCTAAGCGCCTGGGGGTTGGCTTTAAGGCTGTGTCGAGCCAGACGATCCTCAAGCCAGGGGCGCATCTGCCCCGCGTTCACGCTATCCACTTGCAAGATAACCCCGTGAGCAGAGACTTTGGTCATCCAGCTGCTGGCGGCAAGTGCCTTATCAAGCCTCGGAAGGTGTAGCACCAGCGCCGTATCTGGGCTTGGGTTCGCCGCCCATTGGGCCATAGCCTTAGCCCCTTCAAGGCCAGGTTTGCCGGTTGGCAGTCGAAGCTCAATGATCCTGCGCTGCGAGAAGAGCGAGGCGGTGGCCATCTGCCCTAGCCAGCCTTTCCAGTCGAAGCCTCGGTCAGGGGTTTCCGTGGTGCGTTCTCCAAACCCTTGGGCAAGGAGCATCTGCCGAAGCCGGTCTGCTGCTTCCTGGCATAGCAGTGGGTCGTCGCCAGAGACCACCCAAGTGCCCGGCGGACTCGACTGCCGAGCAAGTCGCTCCAGGCCCTGCCAGGCAGATCCCGGTTTAACGGGATCGAGTCGAACCTGCATAGCCTTCAAGACGACCAAGCCGTCGCATGATCTGTTGTAAAAGGTCTTGGATCATTGTGTCTCGCTGAAACCGTTCAGCATCATCAGTGTATAAGACCTCCGCATCATTGACTGCTAAGGTGCGGCGAAGCTCAAGCTGCCCCGCAGGCTGCAACAGAGAGCCTTGTGCGTCTTCAATGCGCAGTAACAGGGCCATTCGTAGCTCTATCTCACGCGGCCGGCCGGCCCCGGAAAACCCGACGATGATTCGGTTGAACTGGACTTCGTCGAGATGGACCACAACCTGAGCCTCAGTACGGCGGGAGACGATGTCAACGTTGTATCGGGTAGCCAGTTCTCTGCGAAGCTGTTCTGCGAGAGTTAGGCTGCCGTTGGAGGTATCAACCACCAGGGCGCGCGCAAAGCCTATGGGCTCCCGGCTGCTGCGCAGCCGAAACCCGCAGCCTGCCGACAGCGGATAGACTATGGCGAGTGCCAGGTGCCGTACCATGCGACGCCGCACAAGAAGCGGATTCTGGTTGTGGGAGCGCAGGCTGTACACGATCAGACCACGACATTAACCAGCCGACCAGGGACAACAATCGTCTTTTTAATCGGCCGCCCCTCTCCAAATTTCGCAATACTGTCATGGCTGAGGGCGGCGGCAGTGATCTCCTCTTGGCTGGCAGTTGCGGCCACACTCAGGCTGCCGCGAAGTTTGCCGTTAATCTGAAGCATCAGTTCTACTAGGTCGCGCGAGAGTGCGGCTTCGTCAACCACTGGCCATTGCGCATTCAGAATCGCACCTCTGGCTACGCCATAGCCCAGGTTAAACCAGAGATGGTCGGTTATGTGCGGAACCACTGGATACAAAAGCCGCAGCAAGATTTCGAGACCTTCTCGCAGGCTCTCGCGCAGGCCTGCCGGACCTAGCTCCGCAAGGTCTGGCCCCAGCTGTTTCGCTGCGATCTCCAAGGTGTTGAGCATCTTCATACAGGCCGAGACCACCGTGTTGTACTGCTTACGCCCAAGGTCGAAGTCGGCCTGACGCAACAGGCTATGCACCTCTCTGCGCAGCGTCTTGGCCTCTTGCGAGACTGATGCGGAGGTTGATAAGGTCTGAGTGAGCCAGGACCCATGCGTCTGCGCAAACCCCCAGAGCCTTTTGAGAAAGCGGTGTGCGCCCTCTACGCCCGCATAAGACCATTCCAGAGTCTGCTCAGGCGGCGAGGCAAACATGGTGAAGAGCCGGGCGGTATCTGCGCCATAGCGGTCAATAAGGGCTTGTGGGTCAATGCCGTTGTTCTTCGACTTGGCCATCTTCTCGGTGCCGCCAATCTGCACGGGCTTGCCATCGGCCTTCAGAAGCGCGCCTTGTGGGCGGCCTTTTTCATCGAAGGAGACATCGATATCGGCGGGGTTAAACCAGGTCTTGCGTCCTGCGGCGTCTTCGCGGTAGTAGGTCTCGTTAAGCACCATTCCCTGCGTGAGCAGGTTGCTAAAGGGCTCATCGAACTTTACAAGCCCCAGGTCGCGCATCACCTTGGTCCAGAACCGGGCGTAGAGCAGATGGAGCACCGCGTGCTCGATGCCTCCGATGTACTGGTCCATGGGCATCCAGTAGTCGATGCGGCTGTCGACCATGGCCTTGCTCTGGTCTGGGCAGCAATAGCGCATGTAGTACCAGCTCGAATCGACGAAGGTGTCCATGGTGTCGGTCTCGCGCCGCGCCGCAGTACCGCAACTGGGGCAGGCCACCTTCAAAAACGCGTCGTGCTTGTTTAAAGGGTTGCCGCTGCCATCGGGCACCAGATCTTCGGGCAGCACCACGGGCAGATCTTTTTCAGGAACTGGTACCTCGCCGCAGGAGGGGCAATGAATAATGGGAATAGGCGTACCCCAGTAGCGTTGCCGTGAAATGCCCCAGTCGCGCAGCCGGAAGGTGGTCTTTTTCCCCCCGAGACCCTTTGTCATCAGATCTTGTGCTACCGCTTCTACAGCGTCATCGTATGCCAGACCATCGTATCTTCCGGAGTGCACACAGGCTATGTTTTCTTTAGCGGCATACCAGTCTTGCCATTGTGTTGCGTCGAACTGCAACGCCTCGGCAGGCGAACCGCTTCTCGGGGCGACCACCTGCCAGATAGGCAGCCGGTACTTCAATGCAAAGGCAAAGTCGCGCTCGTCGTGAGCCGGTACACCCATGACCGCGCCATCGCCATAGCTCATCAGCACATAATTGCCCACCCATACCGGAACAGGCTTACCGGTAATCGGATGGGACACCGTAAAGCCGGTATCCATGCCTTCTTTGTCACGCGTGGCGATGTCGGCCTCAGCCACGCTTCCTGCCTTACAGGCCTCGATAAAGGCTGCAAGGGCCGGGTTGTTTCGGGCGGCGGACTCTGCAATGGGATGCTCGGGAGCAACTGCCATAAAGGTCACGCCCATGATGGTGTCGGCACGGGTGGTAAAGACATAGACCTCACCGTCGTTTATAAGCGCGCCTGTTGCGTCTTGAATCGCATGGGGAAAGGCAAACCGCAGGCCTACCGACTTTCCAATCCAGTTTTCCTGCATGAGCTTGACACGTTCTGGCCAGCCCAGGGCCTCAAGATCGTTGCGCAGTTCGTCAGCGTAGCGGGTAATGCCCAGGTAGTACATAGGGATCTCACGCTTTTCCACCACCGCACCGGACCGCCATCCCCGGCCATCAACCACCTGTTCGTTAGCCAGAACGGTCTGATCAATGGGGTCCCAGTTTACGGTGCCTGTCTTGAGGTAGGCGATGCCTTTTTCGCGCATCTTTAAAAACAGCCACTGATTCCATCGATAGTATTCGGGGCTGCAGGTGGCGCATTCGCGGGACCAGTCTATGGCGAGTCCCATCGACTGCATCTGTTTTTTCATGTAGGCAATGTTGTCGTAGGTCCATGCCGCTGGCGCAACCTGATTGGCCATGGCCGCGTTTTCCGCAGGAAGCCCAAAGGCATCCCAGCCCATGGGCATGAGCACGTTATAGCCCTGCATACGCAGGGCGCGGGCCATGACGTCGTTAATCGTGTAGTTGCGCACGTGACCCATGTGCAGCTTGCCCGATGGATAGGGCAGCATGGAGCAGGCGTAGTACTTGCCTTTGGGGTATCGAGGGTCGTGCTCGATGGCACGATAGGCATCGGCTGCCCGCCATTGTTCTTGTATCTCGGCCTCAAGGGTCTTGGCATCGTAAGGATGCTTGAGGGCGTGGTCGGTCGACATAGTGCGTGGTCTTGAAAAAAAGGGGGATCCCGGTGGTTAGAGGAATGCGGCAAGCGCTTTAAGCCGTATTTTAGCCCGTTCGGGGTATGCCTCTGGGGCGATTAGGCATGCACTCTACAATGGGGCTATGAATGAGCAGAGCGCTTCGCCCCTCAATACGCGCCTATTGCAAGGGCTCAATCCGCCACAACTGCAGGCCGTCACGCTTCCGTCAGAGCCTGCCTTGGTTCTTGCGGGGGCGGGCAGTGGTAAGACCCGTGTGCTCACGACCCGGATTGCCTGGCTGATTTCCACAGGGCGGGTAAGCCCGTACGGCCTGCTCGCCGTCACCTTCACAAATAAGGCCGCCCGGGAAATGCTACGCCGTCTTGGGAGCATGCTCACGGTGAACCTCAAGGGCATGTGGGTCGGTACCTTTCATGGTCTCTGCAATCGTCTGCTGCGGGCCCATCATCGCGATGCTGCCTTGCCCGCCACCTTCCAGATACTCGATAGTCAGGACCAGCTCTCTGCCGTGAAGCGCCTCATGAAGGCCTTGGGTGTGGACGATGAGAAATACCCCCCCCGGCAGGTACAGTCTTTTATCAACAGCGCCAAAGAGCAGGGATTGCGGCCCACGCAGGTGCAGGATGCCGATGGCTTTAACCGGCGGTTTGTAGAGATCTACCAGGCCTATGATGATCAGTGCCAGCGTGAAGGCGTGGTTGACTTTGGTGAACTGCTCTTGCGGTCAGTAGAGCTTCTTCAGCGTAGCGATGCCCTGCGACACCACTACCAGCAGCGGTTTGCCCATGTGCTCGTCGATGAGTTTCAAGACACCAATCCGTTGCAGTACGAGTGGCTCAAGCTATTGTCTTCGGCGCAGACCGGTGTCTTTGCGGTGGGGGACGATGACCAGAGCATCTATGCCTTTCGGGGGGCTGATGTGCGGAACATGCACCGGTTCAAGCGTGAGTTCTTGGTGCAGCATGAGATTAAGCTCGAGCAGAACTATCGCTCGCATGGCCACATTCTGGATGCCGCCAATGCCTTAATTGCCAACAATACAGGCCGGCTCGGTAAGAACCTCTGGACCGATGCGGGGGCGGGCGAGCCCATACGGGTGATGGAGGCGGCCAGCGACATGCTGGAGGCGTTCTGGCTGATTGATGAGGTGCGCAGCCTCATTGCCGAGGGTTATTCACGCAGTGAAATCGCGGTGCTCTATCGCAGCAATGCCCAGTCGCGTGTTATTGAGCAGACGCTCTTTAATGCAGGAATTCCGTACCGGGTCTTTGGAGGCCTGCGGTTTTTTGAGCGGGCCGAGGTGAAGCATGCCCTGGCCTATCTGCGGCTGATGGAAAATCCGCATGAGGACACCGCCTTTCTTCGGGTGGTGAACTTTCCCACCCGGGGCATCGGGGCTCGTTCTATCGAACAACTCCAAGACCAGGCCAAGGCGCACGGCACGAGCCTCTATGAGGCCGCGAACCGCCTTGATGGCAAGGCGGGCGGCCTCGTGCGGGGTTTTGTCTCGTTGATTGAGTCCTTGCGGTTTGAGACCCAGGGGCTTCCGCTCAAAGAGCTGGTCACAGCCATGCTCGATCGTTCTGGCCTGATTCGCCACTACCAGACCGAGAAAGAGGGGCGAGAGCGCATTGAGAACCTTGAAGAACTCGTCAATGCAGCGGCTGTCTTTGTGGCCGAGGAACGCTTGGGCCTTGAGACGCCTGCCAACCTGGGTCTTTCGGGGCTCGCTGCGGGGGGCTCTCAGACAGCTGATGGCGTTTTGGCTGCTGAGGATGAGGTGCTTGCGCCGCCAGAGCCCCTGGCCGAGGAGACCCAGCCCAGCCCCCTGTCGATGTTCTTAAGCCACGCCTCGCTGGAGGCTGGGGACAATCAGGCTGCGGAGGGTCAGGAGGCGGTGCAGCTCATGACTATCCACTCGGCCAAGGGCCTCGAATTTAATGCCGTCTTTATTACCGGCTTAGAGGAGGGGCTCTTCCCCCACGAGAACAGTATCTCTGAGCCCGATGGCCTCGCCGAGGAGCGCCGCCTCATGTACGTGGCGCTTACCCGGGCCCGCCGCCGTTTGTATCTCTCTTTTTCACAGACCCGTATGCTGCATGGCCAGACGCGGTACAACATGCGTAGCCGTTTCTTTGATGAACTGCCCGAAGAAACCCTGCGCTGGCTGACGCCGCGCGTGGCCTCGCGGTCGGCGGTCTCTGCGGCCTGGGAGTCTTCTGCCGACACCGACCGCAGCGCCTGGGGGCAGGGCCGTCCAGCGGGCCAATGGTCCCGTCAGGGCATGGGGTCCGCGCAGTCGGCTTCCCCAAGTTACCGGCTTCCCCCAGTCTCGGGTCACCAACACGACAGTGGGCTGAAGGTCGGCCAGGCGGTGCGGCATAGCCGGTTTGGCGATGGGGTGGTGCTGGCTCTGGAGGGCTCGGGTAACGATGCCCGAGCCCAGGTGAACTTTGCGCGCGAGGGGCCGAAGTGGCTGGCCCTCTCGGTCGCAAAACTCGAGACCATTGGCTAGCCGAAAAAGGCCGGTCTAGCCTATCTCGGGTTCGAGGGTCTGCGGGGGTTATTTGCGATTCTTGTTGGCCGGTCTAGCCCATGATCGGTCGCCTCCTCGCGGCATTCGCAACGCTCGTCGGCGTCCCGTTCATGTGCTCCCCGGCCTATCGTGCTTGCTACAACATTGACGCTTCGAGGGTCTGCGGGGGTTATTTGCGACGGAACGGAGGTGGAGTCGCAAATCTCTCGCAGGGCCCGAGCATAAACCGTGGTTTAAGAAGACGGGAAAGTGCCCGGAACCAAGATCTCGCGCCCGACGTTCTGGATATCGCGATGTCCCGTGAAGGCCATCGTGATATCGAGTTCTTTGTGGATGATCTCAAGGCACTTGGTGACGCCCGCTTCCCCCATTGCGCCCAGACCATGCAGAAAGGCCCGGCCAATCATCGTGCCACGTGCGCCCAGCGCCCAGGCCTTGAGCACATCTTGGCCGGAGCGAATCCCGCCATCCATCCAGACCTCGATCTCTTTTCCAACAGCCGCGGCAATGCCCGGGAGCGCCTGAATACTCGATACCGCGCCATCGAGCTGGCGTCCGCCATGGTTGGACACGATGAGGGCATCCGCCCCCGAGTTCGCGGCGAGCCGGGCATCTTCTGCATCCAGAATGCCCTTCAGAATGAGCCTGCCACCCCAGCGTTTCTTAATCCATTCCACATCGTTCCAGTTGAGCGCGGGGTCAAACTGCTCGGCAGTCCAGGAGGAGAGCGATGACATATCGCCCACCCCTTTGGCATGCCCCACGATATTGCCGAAGCTGCGCCGTGGGGTGCCGAGCATGCCCAGGCACCACCGGGGCTTGGTCATCATATTCAGAATATTTTTAATCGTGAGCTTAGGTGGGGCCGATAGGCCATTACGCAGGTCTTTGTGGCGCTGCCCCAGAATCTGTAGGTCTAGGGTTAAGACTAGGGCAGAACAGCGTGCAGCCTTGGCCCGGTCGATCAGCCGTTCAATAAAGTCACGGTCTTTCATGACGTAGAGCTGAAACCAGAAGGGCTGCGTCGTTCGCGCCGCGACGTCTTCGATAGAGCAGATGCTCATCGTTGAGAGGCAAAAGGGCACCCCAAATTTTTCGGCCGCACGGGCCGCGAGAATTTCTCCGTCGGCGTGTTGCATCCCCGTGAGACCAGTGGGCGCGAGCGCCACGGGCATTTTCGCTTCCTGCCCCACCATGGTGGTCTGTAACGACCGGTTCTCCATATTGACGGCGATACGCTGCCGAAGCTTGATGGCCTGAAAGTCCTCCGCGTTGGCCCGGTAGGTGGATTCTGTCCAGGCCCCCGAGTCACAATAGTCGTAGAACATGCGCGGCGTGCGCACCTCGTGGAGTCGCCGCAGATCCTCAATGCAGGTAATCACAGCCATGGCGGTATACCCCAAAAAGTGGCGCGTTACTTGCGCGCGATGAAAAACCAGTAGACCCCGTTGTCGTCTTTTCTCTCAATCAGCCGATGACCCGTGTTCGCACAGAAATAATCGAAGTCATCCCAGGCTCCCCCGTCGGTGGCGAGCACCAGGAGCGTCTGGCCGCTCTGCATCTCGCCAAGGGCTTTTTTCGACTTCAGGATTGGCAGCGGGCAGTTCAGCCCTTTGAGGTCGAGGGTGCGGTCGGCCTGCGGTAAAGGGTTTGCGAGGTCTGTCATGACAGAAGACTAACCCGCCGATGCCTTACTGGCGATAAAGGTATCAAGACTCGCAAGGGCTTGGGGCAGGGCTGCAGGCTGGGTTCCACCCCCCTGGGCCATTTCCGGTCGGCCCCCGCCTTTGCCCCCAATCTGCTGGGCGACATGGTTGAGAACTTCACCTGCCTTAAGCCACTTGGTGAGATCGGTGCTCACCCCAGCTACCAGGCTCACCTTCTCGCCTTCCACGGCTGCCAAGACAATCGCGCCACTACCGAGCTTAGCCCTTACCTGGTCCAGTAGGTCACGCAGCCCACCGGCCTCCACACCCTCCACTCTTGCCGCCAAAACCTTAATTCCTGCGACATCCCGGGCCTGGGCTACCAGGTCACCGCCCGCATTGGCGGCGAGCTTGGCCTTGAGCCGAGCTATCTCTTTTTCCATTTGCCGCAGATGGTCGAGCACCTGCGCGAGCTTGGCGGTCACCTCGGCAGTCGGCGCCTTCAAGAGGCTCGAGGCCGTCTGCACCTGGGTGTCGAGGCTCTGTACCAGGGCCAAGACCCGATCGCCAGTAATCGCCTCGATGCGCCGAATCCCGGCCGCAACGCCCGATTCAGACACGACCTTAAAGAGACCAATATCCCCCGTGCGTGCGACATGGGTTCCACCGCAGAGCTCGCGCGAACTGCCAATATCGAGCACGCGCACTGAGTCGCCATACTTCTCGCCAAAAAGCGCCATGGCCCCACCGGCTACTGCTTCATCAAAGGCCATCACCCGGGCCTGCGTTGGAGTGTTTTCAAGAATCTCCGCATTCACCCGAGACTCGACCTCTGCAATCTCTGCTGCGGTAACCGCCTGGCTGTGGGAGAAGTCAAACCGGGTTTTGTCGGCATCGACCAGCGACCCTTTTTGCTGCACATGTTCTCCGAGCACCTCGCGTAGTGCCTTGTGCATGATATGGGTGACCGAATGGTTGCGCGCCGTGCGGGCCCTACGCACCAGGTCGACCTCTGCCTGCACCGATTGTCCGGTGGACACGGACCCCTTCACCACCCGCCCATAGTGGCCAAAGACCGAGGGGGTAATTTTCTGGGTGTCGTCTACGGCGATCTCCAGACCTGCCGCACGAATCCATCCGGCATCGCCTACCTGGCCACCTGACTCTGCATAAAAGGGGGTGTAGTTGAGAACCACCACAACGTGGTCGCCTTCTTGGGCCGAAGGGCGCTGGGCGCCTTCCACATAGACCGCAGTGACTGTGCCCTGGGCCTCGAGTGTTTCATAGCCCAGAAAGTCGGTGGCAATACCTTCGTAGGCAAGGCCTGCTCCTGACTTAAACTTACTGGCCGCACGGGCCTGATCACGTTGACGGTCCATGGCCGCCTCGAATCCTGCTTCATCTACCGCGAGCCCCTTTTCTCGGCATACGTCGGCGGTGAGATCGAGCGGAAAGCCAAAGGTGTCATAGAGCATGAAGGCGGTCTGGCCGTCAAGCGCCTGGCCTTTCCGAAGCCCTTGGACTGCCTCCGATAGAATGGCCATACCCTTCTCCAGGGTCTCGCCAAACCGTTCTTCTTCTAGCTTTAGAAGGTCTGTAACCCGCGCCTGTGCCTTGGCAAGCTCGGGATAGGCCGCGCCCATTTCTAGTACGAGCGTGGCAACCAGTTGGTGGAAAAAAGGATGCGTCTGGCCAAGCTTGTGGCCATGCCGCAGCGCGCGGCGAATGATCCGCCGCAGCACATAGCCACGGCCCTCATTGCCGGGAATCACGCCATCGACGATCAGAAAGCTGCAGGCACGAATATGGTCTGCAATCACGCGCAGCGAGGGATTGCTAAGGTCGGTGCAGCCGGTGGCCTGAGAGGCTGCGCGAATCAAGGTCTGGAAAAGATCGATTTCGTAATTGCTGTGCACATGCTGCAAAACTGCAGCAATCCGCTCCAAGCCCATGCCGGTGTCTACACAGGGCTTGGGCAGAGGCGTCAGCATGCCAGAGGCGTCACGGTCAAACTGCATGAAGACGAGATTCCAGATCTCAATGTATCGGTCACCGTCTTCCTCAGGCGACCCTGGGGGCCCTCCCCAGACCTCGGGCCCATGGTCGTAAAAGATCTCGCTACAGGGGCCGCAGGGCCCGGTATCTGCCATCTGCCAGAAGTTGTCGCTGGCGTAACGGGCCCCCTTGTTGTCGCCAATCCGCACGATGCGCTCGGCAGGCACCCCAATCTGGTCACGCCAGATACCATAGGCCTCGTCATCTTCAGCATAGACGGTTACCCATAACTTTTCTTTGGGCAGCTGATACACCTCGGTGAGCAGTGACCAGGCGAATCGAATGGCGTCTTGCTTAAAGTAATCGCCGAAGGAAAAATTACCCAGCATCTCAAAGAAAGTATGGTGTCGGGCGGTGTATCCCACGTTCTCCAGGTCGTTGTGTTTGCCCCCAGCGCGCACGCTGCGCTGCGAAGAGGTTGCCCGTTTATAGGGTCGCAGTTCTTTGCCCAAAAAGGTGTCTTTGAACTGCACCATGCCGCTATTGGTGAAAAGCAGGGTAGGGTCGTTAGCCGGTACTAATGGGCTTGAGGGCACCACGGTGTGGCCCTGCTGGGCAAAGAAGTCCAGGAACTTCTGGCGGATTTCAGAGACGGAAAGGGCGCGGTTACTGGACATGGGGCTCAGGGGTTCTGACATAAAACCGCAATTTTACGCCGAACGCGGGGTATTCCGGGGTGGGCTTCGCTTTGCGACGCGGGCATACTTCAAGCCGTTTCCCTCTCTTCCTATGGAGTTTTTTCGAATATGGCAAGCATTAATACAAAAACCTACGAGCCCTCCTCTTCCTGCAATGTCGCATTTCTCGGCATGGGGGTAATGGGCCTGCCTATGGCCGGTCACCTCGCCAAGGCGGGCCATTCCGTTACTGTCTACAACCGCAGCCCGGAGAAGGCAAAGGCCTGGGTCGATGAGTTTGGTGGGCGTTCCGCGGTCACCCCCCGAGAGGCGGCAGCCAATGCAGATATTGTTTTCTGCTGCGTTGGAAACGACGACGACCTGCGCAGCGTTGTACTGGGCGAGAACGGGGCCTTTGCGGGCATGAAAAAAGGCAGTCTCTTTGTTGACCACACCACCGCCTCAGCCCATGTGGCTCGTGAGTTGTACACGCTTGCGCGGGGCCAAGGCCTGTATTTTCTGGATGCACCCGTCTCGGGCGGTCAGGCGGGTGCTATCAACGGCCTGCTCACCGTTATGGTCGGAGGCGATGCCGCTCAGTTCGAGCGTGCCAAGCCGGTGGCCATGGCTTTTTCACGGGCCTTTACCCGTATTGGTGAGGCCGGTGCTGGCCAATTGGCCAAGATGGTCAATCAGATCTGTATCGCAGGTCTGGTGCAGGGATTATCCGAGGGCGTGGCCTTTGGCATGAAGGCGGGCCTCGACATGAAGCTGGTGCTCGAGGTTATTGGTAAGGGTGCGGCCCAGTCTTGGCAGATGGATAACCGCGGTGGCACGATGGTTGATGGCAAGTTCGATTTCGGATTTGCCGTCGACTGGATGCGTAAAGACCTTGGCCTGTGCATGGACGAGGCCCGAAGAAACGGAGCGCGTCTGCCTGTGACTGCTCTGGTAGATCAGTTCTATTCTGATGTACAGGCCAAAGGGGGCCGGCGCTGGGATACCTCAAGCCTTATTACGCGACTCACCTGAGCTTGCCACCCCAATCTGCCATGCGCGCTCTCTGTACACTAAGGGCATGGCGGTCTTTACGTTGCTCGAGAAAAAAGATCTTGAGCAGATTCTTCTTCACTATACCCTTGGCGTTCTCGAGGACTTCGAGGGAATCCCCTCGGGCATTGAAAATACAAATTATTTCGTTCGCGTAGGCACGCCCCAAGGCAGTACTAAGCTGGTGCTCACTCTTTTTGAGCGGCTCTCCGCCAGTGAACTGCCGTTCTATCTTGCGCTGATGCGCCACCTAGCACAGCGAGGTGTACCCTGCCCAGCGCCATTTCTCACGCGGACGGGGGGGCTCTTCTGTTCCTTCAAGGGAAAGCCGGCGGCGTTGGTGCAGTGCCTGCCCGGAAAAGATCTGGCGCGCCCGGGTGTTACCCATAGCGCGATGGTGGGCGCGGCCCTGGCACATGCCCATCGTGCGGGGGTTGATTTTGATATGCAGCAGCCAAATCTGCGTGGGCTGGCCTGGTGGCGACAGGTTGTGCCGGCAATTCTTCCGTATCTTTCGGCAGACCGCGCCATGCTCTTACAGAGCGAACTGGATGCCCAAGAGGCCTTTGCCCGGAGCCCGGCCTATGCTGCGCTTCCGGTAGGCCCGATCCATGCGGACCTATTTCGGGATAACGTTTTGTTTGATAACGACGTGCAGTCGGGCGCTGTGGTTCTTGGGGGTTTTATCGACTTCTACTTCGCTGGTACCGATACCTGGCTGTTTGACCTTGCAGTGGTCATGAATGACTGGACCGTAGACGAACCCAGCCCGGGATCTGGTGCAGATACTCCGCCAGTCATCCCTGACTCCCGTGAGCCAGCGCGTTTCGATCTCGCGCGCGCCAAGGCGCTTCTCAGCGCCTATGCGGACAGTCACCCGTTTTCAGATGCGGAACGCACTGCCTGGCCATGGATGCTGCGGGCGGCGGCCTATCGGTTCTGGGTTTCGCGCCTATATGATTGGCATCTGCCCCGACCGGCACAGATGCTTACCCCCAAGGACCCTTCGTATTTTGAACGTATTCTGCGTGCACGAATTCAGCAGCACGACTCAGGATTACAACTGCCATGAAGATGCTTGATGTACCCATGATCCTGCAGGCCCGGTACGGGCAGGTATGGCTACTTGAAGGATTTCGGCTCTTTCACCGGCAGCCCTTAATCTGGTTCCTTACCCTTTTTGCCTACTGGGCTGGTCTTGTGATCATCGCCATGATCCCGGTCCTTGGGCTTATCCTGCCTCTAATCCTCTCGCCTGGGCTATCGTTTGGCTTTATCGCTCTGGCACGCGCTGTAGACCGTCGCGACCTCCCGATGCCACTGCTACTTTTATCCGGATTTAGAAGCCCTAAGGCAAGGCCTCTCCTTCAGCTCGGCCTTATCTACTTTTTGTGCCTGCTTGGCGTTTTGGGTCTGGCCTGGCTCTTCGACGGGGGCGGGCTGGCCCGCACCATGTCAGCAACGCCCTCGGATCTTGCGGATCCTGAAATTGCTTTGGAGGCAAGTGTAAGACTCGGTGTCATCGTTGCCCTATTAGCCTATCTGCCGGTGTTAATGGCTTTCTGGTTTGCACCGCAACTGATGGTCTGGAAAGACTTTACCGCCGGCAAAGCGCTCTTCTATTCATTCTTTGCAGTGTGGCGTAATCGGTGGGCCTTTCTTCGCTATGGGCTCGCGTGGACGATCTTGATTGTCCTCATTAGCCTGATCATCGCGTTATTTGGCGAAATACTGGGCGCGGAGCCGCGAATGGTTTTTACGGCTGTGTTGCCGATATCTATGGTTCTTATAGCGGTGGCGCAGGGCTCTTTTTATGCGAGTACGCGGGATGTCTTTGAGGTCCGTGATCCCCCCGAGAGAATCGATACGCTCGCCTAGTCTTTTAAGATACCTCTCGGACCCTGTATCCAGTTCGCTCGGGCCCTGCAGGAGATTCGCGACTCCACCTTCGTTCCGTCGCAAATAACCCCTGCAGTCCCTCGAACCCGTGCAGCTCCGCGGGCCCAACGTGCCCATCGCTCGGGCCCTGCAGGAGATTCGCGACTCCACCTTCGTTCCGTCGCAAATAACCCCTGCAGTCCCTCGGGCTGCGCACCGCAAATAGCTGCCGCATATCACTACAAAGCACAACTGTCGCACCAAGCACGAAGGGCCGGGGAGCGCATGAACGGGCGGCCGACGAGCGTGCCTGCCTTTCGCGAGGCGACGACCGGTCATGGGCTAGACCGGCCTCAATCCTAACAACTGCTCGGGCCCTGCGAGCATTCGCTCGGGCCCTGCAGGAGATTTGCGACTCCACCTTCGTTACGTCGCAAATAACCCCTGCAGTCCCTCGGGTTGCTCACCGCAAATAACCCTCGCAGACCCTCGGGATGGTTACTGCGAGTAATTACGGTAGATCCCGAGAATGGATGGGTCAAAGTGACTAGGGATTACGCTAGTTTTTGAAGGCAAATCGGACCGTGCGAAGACTTTGACAGTCGTTTGTTCAGGCGCCTAGGGCTTTTTGCCTCGTCGAGCCTTCTACAAACCGGTTTTTTATACTGCACCACAACTTGATATGACCGCTTCGGATTGATAAGGTCCAGGTTCGTTGAGGAGGAGAGGCCGCAGAAGCGAAAGCCAAGGGGCCATTTGGGGGCGAGGCCGAGAGATCAGCATCGCCTTTCTTTTTTGCCCAAGGCGTTAGCCAGAAGGTGTTGTCGCGAGTCTCCCGTCTTTGCATTAGAGCAACTGCCTGCGCTAATTGCCTCTGATCGACTGCCTCGGTTCAGAGGCTTTCAATAGCCCTTTTCTGCGTCGCGACCCTCTCTGATAGCGCGATAAACTGAATTAGACGTTCGCGCTCTTGTTGCACAATGGCTTCTGGCGCTCGATCGACAAACTGCGGGTTGTCGAGCTTTGCCTGTGCCTTTCGAATTTCCTCCTGAATACGTGCAATCTCCTTCTCGATGCGTGCACGCTCGGCTTCGGTATCCACCGCAACCCGCAGCATCAGGCGTAGAGAACCCACGATCTGCACCGGGGCAAGACTCTCTTCGCCTTCAGAGCGAACGGCAGTAACCACCTCGACATCACTGAGGCGTCCCAGAGACTTCAATGCAGCCAGGGCAACAGCCTGGTCGTAATTGTGGCCTTGATAGTCAATGGCTGTTGTTGTGGCTGGCGTTTGCGACCCGCTTGTCTCTCGAATAAGATCGTCTAATCCAATGCGCAGGGGCACCCGGTCGGCGGGCCCGAGGCCCATTTCAGACCGAAGGCTGCGTATAGCGCCCACCAGGGCCTTGAGCTCGGCCATTTGGGCATCAGAGACTGGGTCGATTTTTTTCAGTTCGGCCAGCGGGTAGGGAGCAGTGGCGATGGAGTCATCTTCCCCAGCCAAAAGCCTGGTGGACTTTTGAGCAACCGGTGCGATCGCCTGCCAGAGCGCTTCGGTGACGAAAGGAATAATCGGGTGCGCGAGCCGCAGGGTGGCCTCAAGCACGCGCAACAGCGTGCGGCGCGCGGCCTTTGCGGCATTTTCCGCGGGGCCCTGAAGGGCGTTTTTGGCTAGCTCGAGATACCAGTCGCAGAATTCATTCCAGACAAACTCATAAAGGGCCTTTGCGGCTAGGTCGAAACGATACTGACTGAGTTGGTGGTGCACCTCTGCCTCCGTGCGCTGCAGTTCGGAGACGATCCACTTGTCAACAAAACTGAAGTGCAGCGCCCCGTCGGGGCCGCAGTCGCCCGCACAGACGTTTAAGCCGCAGTCCTTGTCCTCGCAGTTCATCAGAACAAACCGGCTGGCATTCCAGAGCTTGTTGCAAAAGTTACGGTAGCCCTCGCACCGTGACAGGTCGAAGTTAATGTTGCGTCCCGGCGTGGCCAGACTGGCGAAGGTAAATCGCAGAGCATCGGTTCCAAACGCGGCTATGCCGTTGGGGTACTCTTTGCGGGTTTTCTTCTCGATCTGCGCCGCCTGCTTGGGATTCATCAGGCCGGATGTGCGTTTCTGTACCAGGGCCTCCAGTGCAATGCCATCGATCAGGTCGATCGGGTCGAGCGTATTGCCCTTGCTCTTACTCATTTTCTGGCCTTCGGCGTCCCGCACCAGGGCATGCACGTAGACATCGCGAAAGGGCACCTGGCCGGTGAAATGACAGGTCATCATGACCATGCGGGCCACCCAGAAAAAGATAATGTCAAAGCCGGTTACCAGAACGCTTGAGGGAAGGTACTGGGCTAGATTGCTTCGTAATCGAGGCCCCCCATAGGCCAAGCCCCTTTCCTTTCCGGCTGAAGGGTCCCATTCATTTCCGTCTTCGACGAGGGTTGAAAAGGGTACGAGGGCGGAAGAAAACCAGGTGTCGAGCACATCGGGATCCCGAATGATCGGCCCAGACCATCCCATCGAAACAGCCAGCTCTCGCGCTTTGGTCTCTGTATCAGCGACAAACACCGTTCCATCTTCAATGGCCTGGCCATGTTCGTCTGCCTTATACCAGGCTGGAATTTGATGCCCCCACCACAACTGCCGCGAGATACACCAGTCCTGGATATTCTCAAGCCATTGGCGATAGGTGATCGTCCAGTTCTCTGGGAAGAACCGCACCTCGCCCTGGTCTACTACTTCCAGGGCTCGGGCCGCAATGGACTTTCCGGGGGAATACGTACCCTCTGGGGCGGGCTTACTCATGGCCACAAACCACTGGCTGGTAAGCATAGGCTCAATCACCGCACCCGTCCGATCCCCTCGGGGCACCATCAGCTTATGCGGCTTGGCACTTACCAAGAAGCCATCAGCTGTCAGCGCTTTTAGAACCGATTCGCGCGCGGCATATCGATCAAGCCCTTGAAAGGCGGGGGGCCCAGCATCATTGATTCGGGCGTCCAGTGTAAAGATGTTGATCATCTCGAGCCCATGGCGCTGCCCGATCGCATAGTCGTTAAAGTCGTGGGCCGGTGTAATCTTGACGCAGCCGGTGCCAAAGGCTGGGTCGACATAGCTGTCCGCGATCACCGGGATTTCTCGACCTACGATGGGAAGACGCAGTTTTTTTCCAACCAGGTGGGTATAGCGGGCGTCTTCCGGGTGCACAGCTACGGCAACGTCCCCGAGCATGGTTTCAGGGCGGGTGGTGGCCACGACTACCCGTTGGTTACTTCCGCAGACTGGATAGGCGATCTCCCAGATCTGCCCCTCTTCTTCCTCGCTGAGAACTTCAAGGTCGGATACCGCAGTGAGAAGCTCCGGGTCCCAGTTTACGAGCCGGTTTCCACGATAGATCAGGCCTTGGTGGTAAAGGCTGATAAATACCTCGGTCACGATCTTCGAGAGGCCGGGATTCATCGTGAAGTATTCGAGCGACCAGTCGCAGCTTGCCCCTATTCGGCGCATCTGTCCGGTAATCGAGGAGCCGGACTGTTCTTTCCACTGCCAGACCTTCTCGAGAAAACGCTCGCGTCCGAGATCTTGGCGCGACAATCCTTGCGCGTCTAACTGTCGTTCGACCACGATCTGGGTGGCAATGCCCGCGTGATCGGTGCCGGGCAGCCAGAGGGTGTTATGGCCCTGCATCCGGTGCCAGCGCGTGAGGGTATCCATAAGGGTCTGGTTGAAGGCATGACCCATGTGCAGTGTTCCAGTGACATTGGGCGGCGGTAGCTGAATACAAAAAGGCGCTGCCCCTTCGGTCGTTCCTGCCTGAAATATTCCCCGATTCTCCCAGGCAGTTCGCCAATAGGACTCGATCTCTTGGGGTTCAAACGACTTTGATAGGCTGTTCATGGTGTTTGCGCACTCGGGTTTGCGGCAGAGAGGTCATGCCGCGTAATGGCATAACCACGGTCTCTGTAAAAGGTGTATCGCAGGCGAGCCCTTTGCTTGTCGTCTTCGTCTGGTCCGACAACCTCAAAGACCCGATCAAATCGACTGAAAAAGTCCGGAACCTCGTCATCGAGATTGATGAGAACAAAAGGCGTTCTCGGCGCTAACGGGGTATAGCTTTCCCGGCATAGCAGCACGGGTGACTCTTCGGCCAGAGGGTGTTCCGCATCGACATGGGGGATAAAATCCGCCTCCGAAAACTCATAGAGCAGGTCATCAAACTGCCTGAGTCGGGACTCAATCGAGCAGTACACCAGCAAAGGCTTTTCTTCGGAAACCTTTCCTGAGTGGAATGCCTTGCGAACCAGTCTGCAGGCGTGCAGCAGGCGGTCTGCGGTGTTGAAGTGAAAATCGATAGTGGTCACGGAGCCACCGCGCTCGTTGGCCTATGCGCGGCTGCGAAAGACCGCCGCAAAGCGGCCCGTCGACTAGACGCCATTACGCAGATACTGCAGCAGCAATCCCACGGGTCTGCCGGTTGCCCCCTTTTGTGTGCCAGAGTTCCATGCCGTTCCCGCGATATCGAGATGGGCCCATTTATACGACTTGGCAAACCGCCAGAGAAAGCATGCAGCAGTAATACTGCCCGCCGATCGCCCTCCCACATTGGCCATATCGGCAAATGGGCTCTTGAGTTGTTCCTGGTAGTCCTCCTGCAGAGGCAGTCGCCAGGCGCTATCTAGGGCATCTTTACCAGCCTTAAGCAGCGCCTCTGCCAATCCGTCATCAGAGGCAAAGAGACCGCTATTGACATGGCCTAGGGCAATGACACAGGCACCGGTGAGGGTCGCGACATCGATAACCGCTTCGGGCTTGAACTCTCTCTCGACATAGGTGAGGGCGTCACATAGAATCAAACGGCCCTCGGCGTCAGTATTGAGTATTTCCACCGTCTGCCCAGACATGGTCTGCACGATATCGCCTGGCCGTGTCGCGGTGCCACTTGGCATGTTCTCGCAGGTTGGTATCACGCCGATTACATTGCGTTTCAGCCCCATTTCGGCTGCTGCATGCATCACCCCCAGCACCGTGCCGGCACCCGACATATCGTATTTCATCTGGTCCATATCGGCCGGGGGCTTCAGCGAGATACCCCCGGTGTCAAAGGTGATGCCCTTGCCAACCACCACCACTGGCGCATCCTTAGCTGTGCCACCGCTATGATGAATGACGATGAACTGTGGTGACTGGGCGGAGCCCTGAGAAACGGCCAAGAGCGCATTCATTCCGAGCTTCTCCATGGCCGGTTTATCGAGCACTTCGACTTTCAGACGAAACTGACGCCCCAGCGCTCGGGCCGTATTGGCGAGGTGAGTGGGGGTACACAGATTCGGCGGAAGATTGCCGAGATCTTTAGTGAGTTCAATGCCGTTGGCTATAGCCTGTGCCTCGGAGATTACCCTGGGCGCATCGGTTGGCCGCATATCGCCTGGAAGAAGCACCTCGACGGCTTGCAAGCTCGGGCCCTCGGGTCGCGAGGGCTTAGCTGCGGGCTTGGAAGATGCCTTAGCCTCGTCCGTCTTGCCGCCTTCTTTCTTGGTCTTGAACCGGTCGAATCGATACACCACCTCCCGACAGGCCAGGATGTGGGTCTGCAGCTTCCATTCACCGGCGCGGTCGCCAACGGGAAGTTCGGTCAGGTAAGAGGAGACCCTTTTAACGCCCTTAAGTCCTGTCATGGCCTTGGTTGCAGCCCGCACTGCATCGGCATATACCTTTTCGGTAAAGCCTTCTTTGGGGCCGCAGCCGACGAGCAGCACCCGTGTCGATGGGATTCCCTGAAGGTCTCGCAGGAGAAGGGTGCTTCCAGCCTTGGCATCGAAATCTCCCGCCTTTAGAAGCCGCGAGATTGCCCCGCCGGAAACCTTGTCAATTACCCGCACGGGCATTGTGAGTTCGACTCCGGCCGCGGTCGAAAAAAGCCCCACCCAGGCACAGTCGGCCTGGGCTCGGTCCACTGGCTTGTTACTTGCCGTGAAGGCGATATCGGCCTTCTGTTCGCTGGGGATACGAATTTCCTTGGTTTCTTTGCTCTGGGTTGCAGCTGTCATGACAAAATGCCTTTTAGATGAAATCTGTGGTTAGCTAACTAGAAAATGCCCTAAAAAGGCGCATCTGGGTTTTTTTGGCTAGTTTCTTACACCTATAACCTCCCATTATAAAGTTAGTGATCTTTCAGCGAGCTTTTATCCAAGAGTTGCGGGGCCTCGCAGGGGGTGTTTTCGCTGTTTTACTCACTATTGTGGTCACTTCGGCCTTGATTCGTACTCTGGGACGCGCCGCCGCAGGCCGAACGGATACAGAACTGGCCCTGCCTCTCATTGTTCTGTCTTCGCTCACAAGCCTTGGTATCTTGGTGAGTCTCACGGCTTATGTTGCGGTCCTTATGGTCTTTACCAGGGCCTGGAAGGATTCCGAGATGGTGGTCTGGATGGCCTCCGGCCAGAGCCTGCGAACCTGGGTGAGCCCCGTGCTGCGGTTTGTCTGGCCTTTTGCGCTGACGGTTGCAGGATTTACCTTCGTCCTTACACCCTGGTCGTATCAGCAGGTGGATCTCCTGCGTACCCAGTTTGAGACGCGCTCTGATGACCAGAGGGTGAGTCCGGGTACCTTCATTGAATCTCAGGGCGGGCGGATAGTCTTTTTCGGAGAGGTGGCCGAAGACACGGGCAAGTCCTTGGGATTGGTCTTCCTAAGGGTCTTACGAGACTCTCAGGAGGCTGTTGCCTTGGCGGCTAGTGGCGCACTTGAAAAAGATGACGAGGGTCAGGCCTGGCTTGTATTGAACCAGGGCACTCGCACCGACTTACACCTTGATAGTCTTGAGGTAAGAAAGATGTCGTTTGATTCCTATCGGGTAGCCTCTGATCGGGCTCCCCCAACGGTGGTCAGTCAGGTACCCTTAAAGGCGTCACAGTTACCGGCGCTTTGGGATCAGGCAAGTGCCGGTAACCCGGCTGCCTGGGGGGAAATTGCGGCGCGGCTTGGGCTACCACTTCTGTGTCTTGTGATGCCCTTACTGGCCATTCCTCTCGCTGTTACCAATCCCCGACTGGGACGGTCGTTTCAACTTCTCTTGGGGCTCCTGGCCTATGTCCTGGTGACCAATCTTCTTGCCTTAAGCCACGCCTGGATTACGCAAGGCCGATTGCCTTTTTCTGTAGGGATTTGGCTAGTTCCGGGAATGGTGCTCGGTGTGGCGGTTGCTCTGGTCTGGGCAAGGCAGTCTCTGATACGAGGCCCTGTCGACTGGATCTGGCTGCAAACTCGAAGGATTAGGAGCAGCTAGCGCATGCGTGTCTTACGCCGCTATATGGCCCGTCAGATCTATCTGCACGTGGGGTTTGTGCTCTTCGGGTTTGTTGGGCTTTTTGCCTTCGTGGATCTGGTGGCTGAAATGCGGGACCTGGGCAAAGGTGCTTACGGACTAACGGAGGTTCTCACCTTTATTGGACTTCGACTGCCGGGGATGTCCTACGAACTCATGCCGGTGGCAACCCTTATTGGCGCTGTTTGGGCTCTATCCCAGATGGCAGGTGCGTCTGAGTTTACGGTCGCGAGGGCCTCGGGAATGGGCCCTCTTCAGGTTCTTGGCACCGTTGCCCGTATCGGCCTTCCCCTGGTACTGGTCACCGCCATACTCGCGGAACTAGTCTTACCGGTTACGGAGTCACGGGCTCTTCAGGTTCGCGCCGGCGCCATAGGAAGCACGGGAGGGGCGGTATTGTCCTCCGGCTATTGGCTGCGCGACCACCCTACCGACGAGGGGGGGCGAATTGTTGGCCATCGCGTAATCAACCTGCAATCCATGGCGCCGGATCGGTCCTTACGTGGCATCATTGTCTATGAGTTTCAAAACGACCTTGGCTTATCTGCCGTCATTCGCGCTGAGGCGGGGATCTTTCTTCAGACTGGGTCCGCCGCGGGCCGGGAATACTCTGAATGGCAGTTGCTGGGAGTTAGGTTCCAGACCCTTGATGGTGATCGCAGGCAGGTACAGATGCGCACTCTAGACTCTTTTGTCTTGCGATCGAGTCTGTCTCCGGCAACTCTTGGGGCACTTATGGTGAAGCCGGAACAGATGTCGGCACGTGAACTCTATCTTTACGTGGATTACCTCAGGCAGGGCAAGCAGCTGGCTGGCCGCTACGAGATTGCCTTCTGGAAAAAGCTGATCTATCCGGTTGCTGTCTGGGTAATGCTTGTGCTTGCACTGCCGGCAGCCTATCTGCAGGCAAGGGGTGGTGCGGTCGGCTTAAAGGTTTTCCTGGCAATCGTTGCGGGGGTTGCCTTCCATTTGGTAAACAGTCTCTTTTCTCACCTGGGTATCCTCAACACCTGGCCAGCCTCGGTGGTGGTTCTTTTGCCAAGCTTGTTTGCTCTACTCTTGGGCCTTGCCATACTCTGGCGGGCGCAACGGCACTCTCTTTAGTGGGCCTGAGGTGCTCTTTGCTCGGGCCCTGCTTAGCCGGAAGCTCGGGCACTGCGTACCAGTTGCTCGGGCCCTGCAGGAGATTCGCGACTCCACCTTCGTTCCGTCGCAAATAACCCCTGCAGACCCTCGAACCGGTCATGGGCTAGACCGGCAAATAACCCCTGCAGTCCCTCGGGTTGCGCAGTGTAGCTCCCCGCAGGCTCTTTAATTTGACGTGGGCGCCACAGACCGCCGGGATGGTACTCGGTACAATTCTATTCATGACATATACCTGCGCAATTCTTCCTTCTGGAAAGACGTTCCCCGTTGATCCGCAAGAAACCATTCTCGAGGCGGCCCTGCGAGCCGGCGTTGTTCTTCCCTATGGCTGTAAAGACGGCGCCTGCGGATCGTGCAAGGCCACACTAACCCGCGGGGAGGTTGACTACGGGGACTATCAGACAAAGGCACTTAGCGACTCTGAGCGCGCTGCAGGACAACTCTTACTCTGCAAGGCTACAGCAAAGTCTGAGATCTCTGTGACGGCCAGGGTCGTTGCCGCCGAGGGTATGGCGCCCGTGCGCAAACTGCCCTGTCGAGTATCAAGTATCTCTAACCCCACTCTTGATGTCGCTGTGGTACGACTTCAGCTACCCGCAACGGAGCAGTTTCAGTTTTTGGCGGGTCAGTACATCGACATTTTGTTGAAGGATGGGAAGCGTCGTAGCTATTCCATGGCCAACCCGCCTCACGATGCCCAACAGATTGAGCTTCATATTCGCCATTCCCCGGGAGGCGCATTTACCGATGCGGTTTTTGGTGCACCAACTGTCTCCTGTAATTCATTTAAGGAGAAGGACATACTGCGGTTCGAAGGGCCTCAGGGTACCTTTTTTCTTCGGGAAGATAGCGCACGGCCGATCGTCTTTCTGGCCAGTGGCACGGGTTTCGCTCCGATCAAGGCAGTCATTGAGCATGCCCGATTCAAGCACATTGAAAGACCTATGACGCTCTACTGGGGTGGCCGTAGGCCTCAAGATTTGTATATGGCGAGCCTTGCTGAGACCTGGGCAAAAGAGATGCCGTGGTTTCATTATGTGCCGGTGATCAGTGATGCCCTGGTGGAAGACCGCTGGGCTGGAAGAACAGGGTTCGTTCATCATGCGGTCATGCAAGACTTCCCAGACCTCTCTGCGCACTCGGTCTATGCCTGCGGGGCACCGATTGTCATTCAGTCCGCGAAGCGAGACTTTGTGGACCAGTGCGGACTACCCGAAGAAGAATTTTTCGCAGACGCATTCACCACTGCTGCTGATCTCGCCTAGTTCCCTTTATGGGCTAGACCGGTGTAATTACGGTGACAGTTTACTTAATTCCCGCAGGGAATTAAGTAAACTGTCACCGTAATTCCGTCGCAAATAACCCCTGCAGTCCCTCGGGCTGCGCACCGTAAATAGCTGCCGCATATCACCTCAAAGCACAACTGCCGCACCAAGCACGAAGGGCCGGGGAGCACATGAACGGGCGGCCGACGAGCGTGCCTGCCTTTCGCGAGGCGACGACCGGTCATGGGCTAGACCGGCCTTAATCGTCGCAATTGCTTGGGTCCTATACCCAGTTCGCTCGGACCCTGCAGGAGATTCGCGACTCCACCTTCGTTCCGTCGCAAATAACCCCCGTAGTCCCTCGGGTTGGGTAGCGGATACACTCCCAGAAGCCCTTATTTGCGCTTGAGAAATGCCTTCAGCGCAAGCCCTGTGGGAGTCTTCAGCCGCGCGATTTCGGCCGGGGTGCCGGCCCCCACGAGTTGCCCGCCGTGTGCGC
>VGHK01000030.1 GCA_016868305.1 Betaproteobacteria bacterium
GAAGAACTTCTTGGCGCCCTAATGAGGGTAGCAATTCTAACTACCGATAAGTTTAAAGGGGTGCGTTTAATTCTATCGCAAGGCCAATTAAGAATTTCGTCTACCAATGCCGAACAAGAAGAGGCTCAGGAGGAGCTGGCTATTTCTTATGAAGGCGAGGTTATTGATATTGGATTTAACGTGCAGTATCTTATCGAAGTTTTAACAACCTTGAATAGCGATACTATTAAATTATCCTTGCTCGATCAAAGTTCGAGCGCCTTGCTTACCATCGATACTGACCCAGATTTTCGGTATGTTGTTATGCCCATGAGAATTTAAAGACTCTCCTACTCTTATTTACTCAAAGCCACACTATGCAAGATTCTAAACCGTCTACATCGACCACACCTAAGCTTTCCGAGTCGCTGGCCGTGACTAGCGAATATGGCGCCTCTGCCATTCGGATGCTAAAAGGTTTAGAGGCGGTTCGTAAACGACCCGGTATGTATATTGGCGACACCAGTGATGGCTCCGGGTTGCATCATATGGTGTTCGAAGTGGGCCGTGACTAGCGAATATGGCGCCTCTGCCATTCGGATGCTAAAAGGCTTAGAGGCGGTTCGTAAACGACCCGGTATGTATATTGGCGACACCAGTGATGGCTCCGGGTTGCATCATATGGTGTTCGAAGTGGTTGATAATGCGGTTGACGAAGCCTTAGCGGGCTACTGCGACACCATCGTCGTTACCATTCACACCGACAACTCCATTTCGGTCTCTGATAATGGCAGGGGCATTCCCACCGATATACACCATGAAGACGAGTTCCAACGTTCGGCTGCCGAAATCGTTATGACCGAGCTACATGCAGGAGGAAAGTTCGATCAGAATAGTTATAAGGTGTCAGGAGGGCTACATGGTGTGGGGGTGTCGGTTGTTAATGCACTTTCGGAATGGTTAAGACTTACCATTAGAAGGCAAGGACAGGTGCATACCATGGAGTTTCGTCACGGCGAAAGGGTGAGTCCTTTACATGTTGCGGGTACCACCGACCAACATGGTACCGAGGTTCACTTTCTGGCCAGCAAACAGACATTTGGTCATGTAGACTTTTCATACGATATTTTGGCCAAGCGGCTTCGTGAACTGAGCTTTCTTAATAATGGTGTCAACATAAAGCTGGTTGACCAGCGATCTGCCACGGAAGAGGATTTCGCTTTTCTTGGTGGCGTCGCTGGATTTGTGCATTATATAAACCGAGCAAAAACAGTACTGCATCAAAAGATTTTTTCTGCTTCTTTAGAGAAAGATCGCGTCGTGGTAGAGGTTGCCATGCAGTGGAGCGACTCTTACATGGAGCAGGTTCTTTGTTTTACTAATAATATCCCGCAAAAAGATGGTGGTACTCACCTCACCGGGCTTCGTGCGGGCATGACGCGTGTGATCAATAAGTATATCGCCGACCAAGAAATTGCAAAAAAGGCAAAAGTAGAAACCACCGGCGATGATATGAGAGAGGGTCTTGCCTGTGTCTTGTCTATAAAAGTGCCAGAGCCAAAGTTCTCATCCCAGACAAAAGACAAACTGGTCTCTAGTGAAGTTCGGCAGCCGGTTGAAGATATTATCGCCACCGCCCTAGAGTCGTTTCTTTTGGAAAACCCCACCGAAGCGAAGGCCATTTGCAACAAAATTGTTGACGCGGCACGGGCCCGTGAAGCCGCTCGTAAGGCGCGCGAAATGACCCGACGAAAAGGGGTCTTGGACTCTTTTGGGCTGTCTGGAAAGCTTGCAGACTGCCAGGAGCGTGATCCGGCGAAAGCAGAGCTATACCTGGTTGAGGGTGATTCTGCTGGTGGTTCGGCAAAGCAAGGACGGGATAGAAAATTTCAGGCGATTTTACCCTTAAAGGGAAAGATACTAAACGTAGAGAAGGCGCGGTTCGACAAGCTTGTGGCCTCGCAAGAAATCGTAACCCTTATCCAGACGCTAGGCACCGGTATTGGCCGTGACGAATATAACCCCGATAAGCTGCGATATCACCGTATTATCATCATGACCGACGCAGACGTGGACGGATCACATATACGCACGCTGCTACTAACGTTTTTTTACCGACAGATGAAAGAGCTAATAGAGCGCGGGCATATCTATATTGCCCAGCCACCTCTTTATAAAATAAAGCACCAGAAGGAAGAAAAATATATTAAGGACGATCATGCCTTGCAGTCCTACCTGCTTAACCTGGCCATAAAAGAGGCACGAATCATAAAGCCAAATGGGGAATCTATAACCGACCTCAGCGCGCTGGCCCAGATCTACTTTAATGCTCGAGCTGTTATTCAAAGGGTATCGCGGTTTGTGGACCCATGGATTACCGAGGCCTTGCTTGAAGGTGTGGTTATCGACCTTTCTACGGCTGATGGCGCCCTGGCTTCAGCCCAGCGCCTAACCGCGTTTTATGACCGGCACAATCCTGCAGGCGATAGCCCCGCCATACGAGTACTTGCAGACCAAGACAGCCAGACAGGCCGTTGGCGCCTAACGATAGAAAAGAACCTGCATGGCAATATGCGCCGTGCCGTCATTGATCATGGGTTTTTGCAGTCCGACGACTACCTGTCTTTGGTGCATGCAAGCACCGAACTCTCGGGGGCGGTAACTCCTGGAACCCAGGTTTTTCGGGGGTCCGGTGACCACCAAAAGACTACTACTGTGGGCAACTTCACCCAGGCCATGCACTGGCTGCTGGCCGAGGCGGAAAAAGGCATATCGAAGCAGCGCTATAAGGGTCTGGGCGAAATGAACCCGGAGCAGCTCTGGGAGACCACCATGGATACCCAAACGCGCACTCTGCTTCAGGTCAAAATCGAAGACGCGATTGCGGCAGATGGCATATTCAATACCCTGATGGGTGAAGAAGTCGAACCGCGCCGTATATTCATCGAGACCAATGCCCTCAGGGTAGCCAATCTCGATGTCTAGCCTTGTGGTGGCGATTTCGTCGCGCGCCTTGTTTGATTTTGAAGAAGAAAACCGAGTCTTTGAAGAGCACAACGACCGTGCCTATATGCAGCTGCAGTGGTCGCGGATAAACCAGCCGGCAAAGCCAGGGGTTGCCTTTACGCTGGTGCAGAAATTGTTGCGATTCAACACCCCCGGATTTAATCGCACCGAGGTGGTGGTCTTGTCACGCAATGACCCTGTCTCCGGGCTGCGTGTCTATCACTCCGCGCAGGCCCATGGGCTGGCAATCTCGCGTGGCGTTTTCACCCGAGGGGTAAGCCCGTATCGTTACCTTAAGCCTTTGAACGCGGCCTTGTTTTTGTCAGCCAATGCCTCTGATGTAGAGCAGGCACTCGAGTCTGACTGCCCTGCCGCCCATGTCTACCCACACTCTCAGAAAGCGTCTGCCGAGTTTCCCAACGAACTGCGAATCGCCTTTGACGGAGACGCGGTGTTGTTCTCTGACGAGGCAGAGAAGGTGTTTCAGCAGCACGGTCTGGATGCCTTTGTAGACCACGAAGCCCGACAGGCAGACACGCCGCTTCCCCCAGGACCCTTCAAACCCCTATTGGAGTCCTTGCATCGGCTGCGCCTATCCGGGCCAGACACCGCGATGCGCCTGAGAACAGCCTTAGTAACCGCGCGGTCTGCGCCCGCCCACGAAAGAGCCATACGCACACTCATGAAATGGCAGATCGACGTTGATGAAGCATTTTTTCTGGGAGGACTCGACAAGGGTGATTTCTTAAAAGAGTTTCAGCCAGATTTTTTCTTTGATGACCAGACGCGTCACTGTGATTCAGCAGCACGCGCGGCGCCCACCGGGCATGTGCGGTCCGGAATCACCAACCAGCCTAACGCTTAGTCTTTGACTGCGTCTTTGTTGGGGTCTCTCGGGTCTTTTTCTGAGCCACCTTTTCGGCCTTTGGCGCAAACTCAAACCCCACCTTCCCATCCGGCGTTTTTACCAGGTAGGCTTTGAAACGGCGTCGGGTACGGGCCGAGACAAACTCCTCGAGGAGATCGGTTTTTCCCTCATGCAGCAGCTTGCGCATCTGCTCGCGGCTGACAGACTGCTGCAAGATTACCATTCCAGACCGAAAGTCACAGGTCTTCTCAGGCCCCACACTGCGGGAACAGACATAAGACGACCCATGGGCAAAGACCTCAGCGCCGCACTTGGGACAGGACCCAAGACTGGTCTCACCCGAAAAATCCACCGGCTCCGCCAGATCCCCCGCTGCTGCATTGCCAAAGTCAAACTCCAGCTTATGGTCAGGCGATAGCACTAGGCGTGCTGCAAAAGGACGCCCAAGCTTGCTACGAAAGCCATCTACCGGCCCGAGGGCACCAGTCTGTAACAGGAGCGCGACCTCACTGGGTTCGAAGGTTCTCCCCCCTGGGATCTTACTGATCGAAAAATCACACTGCCCGCAGCTGTAGCGCCGATAGTTTTCCTTGACCACTCCGCCGCACTTCGGGCAGGGACTATCCAAGGTGATGTAGTCCCCAGGAATTGTGTCGTTATCATAGTTTCTTGCCTGATCAACAATGTGCTGGGTTAGCCGGGAAATTTCTGCCATAAAGGCATCGGGTGCGAGTGCGTTTTGTTCAATCTGTCGTAGCTTGTACTCCCACTCACCCGTTAACTCTGGCTTAGAGAGCTCCTTGACATCCAGGCCACGCAGTAGCGTCGTGAGCTGAAATGCCTTGGCCGTAGGATGCAGCTCACGGCCTTCACGCAGCAGGTATTTTTCCGCCAGCAGGCCTTCAATAATTGCCGCCCGGGTCGCGGGCGTGCCCAGACCTTTGCCAGCCATTGCCTCTCTGAGGTCGTCATCATCGACAAACCGCCCCGCCCCTTCCATGGCAGAAAGCAGGGTTGCCTCTGAATACCGCGTCGGTGGCTTCGTCTGCAGACTCTCCGCCACAACAGATTCGGTCTGCACCTGCTCGCCCTCGGCAACCTTCACCAGGGGCTCTTCACCGGCAATGGTCTCCCGGCCATAGACCGCAAGCCACCCGGGCTTCACAAGTACCTTGCCCTCGGTGCGAAACAGATGCGCGTCAATCTGGCTAATGCGTGTGGTGTTGAGATACTCGGCTGCTGGAAAAAATACGGCAAGAAACCGTCGGCAGACGAGGTCAAATATCTTGGCCTCAGGTTCTGAAAGTGTGCGTGGAATCTGCCCTGTAGGAACAATGGCAAAGTGGTCTGACACCTTGGTATTGTCAAAGACGCGTCGTACCGGCTGCACCCACTTCTGTTCTCGAATCGTGCGACAGAGCTGCCCATAGGCATCGGTCTTCTCAAGGGATGCAATGGTGGCCTTAACGGTCTGTACGTAGTCTTCAGGAAGTGCCTTGGAATCGGTTCTGGGATAGGTGAGAAGCTTGTGCCTCTCATACAAGGCCTGGGCAATTCCAAGCGTGTTTTTGGCCGAGAAACCAAACCGGGCATTGGCCTCCCGCTGTAGGCTGGTGAGGTCAAAAAGTGCCGGGGCAGCCTGTGAAGACGCCTTGGCCTCATCACGCACTATGGCGGGCTTGCCAAGACAGTCCGCCACAATGGCGTCGGCCTCTTGCTCAGACCATAGCCGCTCCGCCCGCGCATCGGCAGGGGCATCAGACTTCTTGAAGTTCGGATCAAACCACTTGCCTTGATAGCCGCCCTCCTTCGCCGCAAACTGGGCAAGGATCTCAAAGTAGCCCTTAGGCACAAACCGCCGGATCGCCTCTTCGCGTTCCACAACGATGGATAAGGTGGGCGTCTGCACCCGTCCTACGGTTGTGAGAAAAAACCCACCCTCTTTGGAATTAAACGCGGTCATCGCACGCGTGCCATTAATACCGATAAGCCAGTCAGCCTCCGCACGGCATTGGGCTGCTTGGGCGAGCGGCAGCACTTCAGCATCGCCACGTAGCTGATCGAAAGCCGTGCGGATCGCATCGGGGGTCATCGACTGCAGCCACAGCCGAGAGATAGGCTGCTTAGCCTTGGTGTATCGCATGATGGTGCGAAAGATGAGTTCCCCCTCTCGCCCGGCGTCACAGGCATTGATAATGCGGGCAACGTCTTTTCGCTTAATCAGCCGGGCCAATGTCTTGAGCTTTTGTTCTGTTTTTGGCAGCGGCCGCAGATCAAAATGCGGCGGGATTACCGGAAGATGGGCAAATGACCATTTGCCGCGCTTTATCTCGTATTGCTCTGGCGCCGCCATCTCAAGAAGATGGCCTACCGCAGACCCGATGACCATGTCATCGCGTTCAAAGACATCCTCTTTTTTTGAGAACCCTCCGAGGGCCTTGGCGATATCTGCCGCAACAGAAGGCTTCTCAGCAATGACTAGGGCAATATCAGATCCTGCAGCCACAAGCACTCCAATGATAAGGGGGGCTTTAGAATAACCCAGTCAACGTTGAACCTGAAAACGTACCCAGTCTCCCTCTGGCAGTCGTCGGGCAAGACCCTGGGTTTCTAAGAGCAGGAGCCCCACCATCACCGTGTGGACTGCCTCACCAAGCCGTCGGGCAATCTCTTCGGCAGACTGCCCATGCCAGTCGAGTACGGTCAAGACGCTCTGCATACGAGGATCGTTAAACTCAGGAAGGTCCTGCTGCTGGCTGAAAACCTCCCGCTTTTTGTGTTTCTTGGGACTAAGAACACCAAGGTCGATTAAAAGGTCTTCGGGACAGGTCACCAGCCCAGCACCCTGTCGAATCAGCCGGTGACTGCCCACATACAGCGGGGAATGAATAGGACCCGGCACCGCGCAGACTTCCTTGCCAAGTTCAAGTGCCTCAAGCGCAGTAATGAGTGAACCGCTCTTATCGCCGGCCTCGATAACGCAGACTGCTTCGCTTACTGCCGCAATGATGCGATTACGGTGGACGAACTGAAAAGGACGTGCCGCAGTGGTATCCGGATACTCACTCAGTAACAGACCTCCCGAACAGAGAATACGGTCAGCAAGCTGTCTGTTGCAGGGCGGATAGATGGCATCGAGCCCATGGGCCAAAACGGCAATCGTTGTGCCGCTCCCCGCCGCGGGCGCGGCCTTAAGTGCGCCTTCGTGGGCTGCCGCATCTACACCCACTGCCAGACCACTTACGACAACCACGCCCTGGCTCGCGGCTGTTTCGGCAAACCATTGGGCATCGCGCATGGCCTGGGCGCTTGCGCGACGACTACCGACAATGGCTATCCGGCGTCGTCCTTGCTCAAGTAGTGCCTGATTGCCGCGGGCATAGAGATGTCTCACGGGCGGGTGCAGGCATGCCTGTGGCACGCCAATCAGTTCCGGGTCAAGGGGCTGAGTGATAAACGCAGCAGCGGATGCAGAGGGATGTGACATGGGGGCAGTTCCTTCGATAGGACAGAGCCCGCAAGCCTAGGAGGGCAAAAGTTTTGTACTATTAGCCGCCTAGCCGAGCCTTGTTATTCAAACCGATACCCACGCCCAGACTATGGCCATTCTTCCACTGCTTCACTATCCCGACCCACGGCTTCGGACCATTGCCCGCCCGGTGGCAACGGTAGATGACCAGGTGCGTCGCCTGGTTCTCGATATGGCAGAGACCATGTATGCCGCTCCGGGTATCGGCCTAGCGGCAACCCAGGTGAATGTCCATCTCCGCGTTGTGGTGGTGGATGTCTCTGAAGCGCAAAATGACCTGCGGGTGTTGATCAACCCAGAGATCACCATTCTCGGCTCTGATACGAAGATCCATCAGGAGGGATGTCTTTCTGTCCCCGGCGTCTACGACGAGGTAAGCCGTCCCGATCGCATCGAAGTTCGGGCCCTTAATGCCCAGGGTGATCCGGTAAGTTTTATTGCAGACGGAATCTTGTCTGTCTGTATTCAGCACGAACTGGATCATCTCAACGGCAAAGTGTTTGTTGACTACCTGTCGCGTCTGAAGCAAGGCCGCATTGCCACCAAGCTGGTAAAGGCAGAACGCGACGGCGCACTGCCTCAGCCTGAAGAGGCGGGGCTATCGGCCACAGCACATAACTCCTTAATGCGGTTAAAGGCGGCGCTGGGCTAATATGCGCCTGGCGTTTGCCGGAACTCCCGAGTTCTCCGCAGAGATCCTTGCCCAACTGCTTCTAGAGCCGCGTCTGGCAGATCTTCACTGGGCGGGGGTGTTGACCCAGCCGGGCAGGCCCCGTGGCCGTGGGCGTCGGCCAGAGCACTCAGCGGTGCATCAGCATGCACAGGAAGCGGGGCTTACCGTGCTGACCCCGGGTAGTCTGGCCTCCTCTTCTGAGGAGGGCCGCACGGCGCAGCACTGGCTTGCAGACCAGAAACTGGACCTCTTATTGGTGGTGGCCTACGGCCTGCTTTTGCCCCCAGTGGTATTGCAGACCCCGCGTCATGGCTGCCTGAACCTGCACACCTCGTTGCTGCCGCGCTGGCGGGGGGCTGCGCCGATACAGCGCGCCCTGCAGGCCAACGACGCCCAGACCGGGGTCTGTTTAATGCAGATGGAGTCGGGCCTTGATACCGGACCGATCTGGGCGCAGTCGGTGGTCCCGATTACCGTGCAGGACAACTTCGGCAGCTTATCGGAGCGCCTTCTACGAGAATCGGTTGGGCTTTTAACGGAATTTCTTCTTGCGCCACCGTTTGGGCATCGACTTCCGAAGCCGCAGTCCGAGGAGGGCGTGGTCTACGCCCACAAGATTCGCGCGGAAGACCAAGAGCTTAATTTCAAGGCATCGGCGCGGGTAGTGTTTGGGCAGATCCGAGCCCTAGATCCGAGTCCTGCTGCCCGCACCAGCCTGCACGGCAAGCCACTAAAGTGTGGTGGAGTTTCACTGATCATGGAGACGGGCCAGTGGGGACAGCCGGGAGAGGTGCTGGCACTGCCTTCCTCAAGCCATGGACTAAAGCTCGCCTGTGCCCAGGGGGTAGTGGTCATCGACTGGCTCCAGCAGGCGGGTGGTAAGAGGCTTAGCGTGCAGGACTTTTGCCGTGGGCATCGTCTCAGTCTGGGGGACCGGTTTGGTGGCTAGCATGGAACTTCGCGAAGACCGGAATGGTCAGCTCTGTAAACGCCCGGGGCAGTAGCCAGGTTCGGCGTCAGCGTATCGACGGGGGAATACCGGCGCAGTCACCAGCCCAGTCACCGGCGCTGTGGCGGCGAATGGTGGCGGCAAGCCACCTAATGCGCTGGGCAACGACGAATACGCGCCAGAACCATCGCGTAGACCAGCCGCCCGACAGATCAGATACAGCGGTTAAAGACCTGGCTGCCTATGGGTTTCGGGCCTGGGGCCTCATGCGGGTGCGTGTTGCCAGGATGAGCCGAAAGCCCCCTGGGCCAGAGATCGCAGCCCTCTTGGCGCTTGCCTTTTCCTGCCTGCAGCGAGAGTACCGGGCCGCGCCTATCGTGATTGACCAGGCGGTTCACGCTGCGCGGGCTCTTGGTGGTACGGAGTCTGCGTCTTTTGTCAATGCCATCCTGCGTCGCCTGACCCGAGAGCCGCAGGCCGCTGCCGCTGACCAATGGCACCTCATGGCTCTCGTCAACGCGCCTGAATGGCTGGTGCAACGGCTTTTGGCTGCCGGCAGCCGAATCTTTCTGGCCCATTGCGCGGTGGCTGCACGGCCTCCGGTGTTTGCCCTCAGGTATCTGGGGGCGCCTGCCGAGGCCCACATTTGGCAGCAGCAGCTCGCGCAACGCGGCCACACGATGCACTGGGCGGGGCCGCGTTCGGTGATCGTCGACCCCCCCTGTCCTGTGGAGGCCGTGCCGGGATTTGACCAAGGGCTATTTCGTGTTCAGGACCTCTCAGCCCAGAGGGCTTTTGGGCTCTTGCCCCTGCAGGCAGGACAAAAGGTACTGGATGTCTGCGCCGCACCGGGTGGCAAGACGCTGCTGCTTGCAGAGCAGGCTGAAGTGGAGATCTGGGCGGCAGATCAGTCCAAGAAACGACTGCATCAGTTAGAAACCGAATGGACGCGCCTGTCCCATCGTCTTGCCTCGCGGGCCCTGCACCTTGTCGTTGCAGACATGTCTGCGCCAGTTTGGCCTGACAGCTTGCCAGAGTTTTTTGACTATATCGTTCTTGATGCCCCGTGTTCGGGAACCGGGGTCGTGCGTCGCCATCCGGAAATCGCCTGGACGCGCACGCAGGCAGACCTGCACCGGCTGGTGATACTGCAGGCTGCTTTACTGCGCCGCGTCTGGAGAGCGCTTGTGCCGGGAGGGCAGCTTCTCTTTATAACCTGCTCAATCCTGCCAGAAGAAGGCGAGTCTCAGATTGCTGGGTTTCTGCAAGAAGCCACCGACGCGGTACGACTGCCTGCCCCAGGCTTGATTCTCCCGTACCATGAGGCCAACCCCCGAGAACTATCAGCAGGCGATGGTTTTTTCTATGCGCGACTCCAGAAACGCTTAGGCACTTTGTGAACCCCCGTCGACGGTTTCTTCGCAAGGCCGCGCGCTCTTTTTCCGCAGGCGCGGGCCTGGTTTTGGGCGTCTTTGGCCTCGCGCAGGCTAGCGATCCTCAGCCCGCGTCTGTGGCCGCAAGTCTTAATCTGACAGATGTGGCGGTGGGTAGGCAAGCCGAAGGCAATTGGATATTGCGGGGCAATGTCAATGTGTCACTTAGCCTGGTACTGGTCGCGGCCATTGAGCGCGGGGTTACCCTGCAGTTCGAATCTATTTTCCGGGCTCAGCGAAGCCGCTGGTATTGGTTTGCTGAGACGGTCTATGAGCAGCGTCGCGTGGGGCGGCTTACTTTTCATCCGATTACCCGCTTGTTTCGGGTTCGGCTTGATGGCAGCCCTCCGAGAACCTTTGCCGACCTTACGGAGGCCTTGCGCCACTGTCTGGTGGTTCGTGGCTGGCAGGTGGCATCCGCAGAGCAGGATCTGCTCGGCCTTGACTTAAGCCTTCGGCTGCGCCTAGACAAGTCTGCGCTGCCAAAGTCTCTTCAGATTGCCGCCTTCGCCTCGGATGACTGGGACCTGACCACAGGCTGGGTACCCGTAGTCTATGACCCGGCATTTATGCCGCCAGCCTCCCCCACCGAGTCGCTATGAGCTTTCTTTTGAGACTTTTTTTGCTGCTGGTCTTTGCTATGGCCGCAGGCATCCTAGCGCTGCTGTCTATGGCCTCAGGCAATGAGAGCCGGCTTGATACCTTTTATCCTTGGCTGGTAGGGGCCAATCTGGTTGTGGTACTGGCCATGGCGGGTCTGGCTATCTGGGTTGTGGTGCGTGCCATAAGACACCATCGGGCTGGCGTCTTTGGATCCCGGCTGATGGTTCGGCTGGCCTTGGCATTTGCCGCGATGGGAATTATTCCGGTGCTGCTGGTGTCTTTGGTTTCGGTGCAGTTTCTGGCCCGAACCATAGACAGCTGGTTTTCAGAAGGGGTGGAGCGTGCCCTGGATTCCGGCAGTGCCCTGGGTCGTGCAACACTCGAGGCCGTGCAATTAGAGGCGCTCTCACAGGCAAGGCGGTTGGGGGTTGCCTTGGAGTCCATCCCCGACGAAAACCTCAATGAGGTTATCGAGGCAGCCACGCTTGGCCGAGAGGGCCTTGAGGTGCTGGTCTTAAACCTTAAGGGAAAGACCCTGGCGATACGATCCGCATCACTCTTTCGACTGGTACCCGATATGCCCTCGGCCGAGGCCTTGGAGCGCGCGCGGATCGCCCGGCAGTTTGTCATTATTGAGCCGCGCCGCGATGGCCCGGAGTGGGCGCTACAGGTGCGTGCCATCGTCTTATCGATTCGTCCCGAGCCAGGCCTTGACCAGGTGCGGTTTGTGCAATGGCGTGAGCCGATTGCCGATGCGCTGTCTGAGAATATCGAGCTGCTTAACCAGGGCTACAGCGACTACCGGCAGCTTGCTTTGGGAAAAGAAGGGATACGCAAGCTCTATGGGGTAACACTGAGTTTTGCGCTCCTGCTGGCCCTGTTTGGGGCACTGCTTACGGCGGTGCTGCTCAGTGCCTGGCTGGCCGGGCCATTACGGGCCCTGGAGCGGGCGACCAGGCAGGTGGCTGGTGGCGACTACCCGCGCATTCGTCAGGGCAGTACCGATCATGAGCTTAACGACCTGGTGCGGTCGTTTAACGAGATGACGGTGCAGCTGCAGTCTGCAAAAACCCTGGCCCTGGAAAACCAGCAAAAAAAAGAGGAGTCGACACGGTTTCTGGAACAGGTTCTTTCGCATATCTCTGCCGGTGTGCTGGTCTTTGACCAGCACTGGCAGCTTACGCAGTCAAACCCCGGTGCCCAGAGACTCTTGGGGCAGCCCCTGGAGCCTTGGCTGGGAAGGCCATTGTCAGAACTGCCCTTAATAGGCGCCTTTGCAGAAGATCTGCAGGCGGCCATGCAGCACCAGACGGACTACCAGCAGCAGTCTAACTGCGAGGCAGAGGGTCGCAGTAGGATATCGCTTTTGATCAGCGCCGCACGATTCTCCAGTCCGGCCGAGCAGGCGCCGTTTCTCTATGTTTTGGTCTTCGATGACATCAGCACCTTGATTTCGGCCGAGCGCATGCGTGCCTGGTCGGATATTGCGCGGCGGATGGCGCATGAGATCAAAAACCCGCTTACGCCTATTCAGTTATCGGCCGAACGGCTTGAGCGACGCCTTTTAGAGAAGCTCTCCCCGGAGGACAAAGAACTCTTACAGAAATCCTGTGGGACGATCGTCGATCAGGTAGCCGGACTGAAAGCCCTAGTGGATGAGTTCCGTAACTATGCCCGTCTGCCCTCCGCGCGGCCCCAGTCGGTGAACCTGGCTGCTCTGATCGAAGAGGTAATGGGCCTGTATGCCTCCGACCAGCGTATTTCAGCCCGCGTGGCAGACCCAGATGCCCTAGTCTGGGCGGATCGAGGACAGCTGATTCAGGTGATCCATAACCTGGTACAGAACGCCCAGGATGCTATTGAAGACCTTCCCGACGGGCGGATCGGCATCACCTGCAGCCGCGCAGAGCGCGCCGGGGGACAAGAGGTCTGTCGCCTCACGGTCGAGGATAACGGCCCCGGGCTTGACCCGACGGTGATCCACCGTATCTTTGAGCCCTATGTGACAACTAAGCCCAAGGGCACAGGACTGGGACTGGCCATTGTGAATAAAATCATGGAAGAAAATCAGGCTGCCATTGACCTGGTGAACAGAGTCGACGCCGATGGAGAGGTGCATGGTGTTACCGTGACCCTTGAATTTGCATATCGGCCTGTGGTTTTGGAGAATCCTGGTTATGTCTGACATTCTGATCGTTGATGATGAACTCGGCGTGCGCGAACTTCTTCTGGAGGTTCTCGAGGACGAGGGCCATTCCGTGGCGTTGGCGGCCAATGCAGCCCAGGCGCGGCAGGTCTGTCAGGCCAAACGCTTTGATCTGGTCTTGCTTGATATCTGGATGCCCGATACCGACGGGGTGACGCTGCTTAAAGAGTGGTCGGGACAGGGCCTTCTTACTATGCCGGTGGTCATGATGTCGGGCCATGCCACGATTGAGACGGCTATCGAGGCTACCCGCATCGGTGCCTTTGATTTTCTGGAAAAGCCGATTGCCCTGGCACGGCTGCTCAAAACGGTTCAGGCAGCACTGGCCCGCGCTCAGGCGCAAAAGGCCTGGCAGCAGGCGCTTGCCAATGCCCAGCCTTTTGCTGCTGCCAGCTCTGATGAGGACGACCTCCCCAACCCCAAGGAGCGCGCCCAGGAGGCACTCTTGGCCATTTCTTTAGAGCAGCCACTGCGGGAGGCTCGTGATGCCTTTGAACGGATTTATCTGGAGTATCAACTGGCTAAACAAAACGGAAGCATGACCCGGCTGGCTGAGCAGTCTGGCCTGGAGCGAACCCATCTGTACCGCAAGATCAAGCAACTGGGTATGGAGCCAACCCGGGCGGTGACCCGTAAAACGCCGGCGTGAGAATACTCATTCTGGGCGCTGGTCGTGTGGGCGCTGGCCTGGCGGAGATGTTGGTTCAGGAGCGCAACGACATTACGGTTGTTGATACCAGCGCAGAGGCCTTGTCAGGGCTTCAAGAGCGTTTTGATCTTCGCACGGTGCAGGGTACGGCCACCAACTTAGAGGTCTTGTTCTCGGCGGGTATCGAAGACACCGACATTCTTATTGCGGTCACCACCTATGACGAGGTGAACCTGGTGGCATGCCAGCTTGCCCATCGCTGCTTTAACGTGCCGCAACGTATTGCCCGCGTGCGCTCGCCCCAATGGATGCAACACCCCGAACTTCTCACCCCCGAGGGGTTTGCGGTGGATGTGGCGATTAGTCCCGAGGGCACGGTTACCGACTATCTCAAGAAGCTTATCGAGATCCCAGAGGCCCTGCAGGTCTTGGAGTTTGCCCATGGCCGGGTGGGGCTTTTGGCAGTGCGTGCCGATGCGGGTAGCCCGATGGTTAGCTACCCTATCAAAGACCTTCGGCGCCATCTACCGGATATCGATAGCCGGGTGGTAGCAATTTTTCGCAACGGGAAGGCCATTCTTCCCACCGGAGACACGTTTGTTCAGACCGATGACGAGGTCTTTTTCCTGGCCGCCGCAGAGCATATTCGGCGGGTGACGCAGGAGCTTCACCAGATAGACAAGCCTGTACGGCGGGTCATGATTGTCGGCGGCGGTAACGTGGGCAAGCGCCTAGCAGAGGCGATCTCGGACGACATCATCTCTAAAATCATTGAAGGCAACGCCGCCCGTTGTGAGACCCTCGCACAGCAGCTCAATGGTAAGGCGCTGGTGCTGCATGGAGACGCTACGGATGAGACCCTGCTGGAGGAAGAGAACGTCGGCAGTATGGATCTCTTTCTCGCGCTGACCAATGATGACGAAAACAATATTATGTCGGCGCTGCTGGCCAAGAGACTCGGTGCCAAAAGGGTTTTGGCGCTGATTAACCGCAAGGCCTATGCCGAGCTCATGGAGGGCGGTGAGATTGATATTGCCTTAACCCCCTCGCACACCACCTTGGGGGAGTTGTTGCGGTATGTGCGGCGCGGCGATATCGCCGCAGTCCATACGCTTAGGCGCGGTGCGGCCGAGGTGCTAGAGATCGTAGTCCATGGCGATGCCAAGACATCCCGGGTGGTGGGCCGCACGGTAGAGCAGCTCGATCTACCCAAGGGGGTGGCCATCGGCGCGATTGTCCGTGGAACCGCAGAGGCCTCCGAGGTTCTGATGGCCCATCACGATACCGTGATTGCGCGAGAGGACCACTTGATTGTCTTTGTTACCAACCGCAAGATGATTCCGAAGGTCGAAAAACTTTTTCAGGTCTCAGCAGGATTCTTTTGAAGACCCGCTCCTCGTTTTTTGTTGTTCTCAACATCCTGTCTGTATTGGTAAGCCTGTTTGGGCTTACCTTTGCCCTTCCCTTAGGATTTGCTTATTTTGAGTCCATTACTATCGAGGGCTACAGCCGTGCCTTCGAGGCCTTTACGCGGGCGGCTGGGATTACGCTTGGAGTGGGGCTTCTGGGCCTCTGGCTGACCCGGGGCGCGTCGCGCGACCTTAAGCCACGCGATGGCTTTTTGCTGGCGGCGATGGTCTGGTTTGTTCTAGCTTTTTTTGCAGCGCTGCCCATCTGGTTTTATCTTCCCGAACTGCGATTTAGTCAGGCTTTTTTTGAGGCCATTTCGGCCCTGACCACCACCGGAGCAACCGCGCTGAGCGGTTTAGACGAGATGTCGCGGGCGGTTCTGGTCTGGCGTAGCTTTCTACAATGGCTCGGTGGCATGGGCATTATTATTCTTGCCGTGGCGATCCTACCGCTTCTCGGTGTGGGAGGTATGCAGCTCTTTAAGGCCGAGATCTCAGGTCCTTCTAAAGACAGTAAGCTCACTCCGCGTATTACCGAGACAGCCCAGGGCCTCTGGGGCATCTACTTACTCTTCTCGCTGCTTTGTTTTTTTGCCTACTGGATTGCCGGCATGGACTGGTTTGATGCCTTGGTGCACATGGGCTCGACGGTCTCTATTGGGGGGATGTCAAGCCATGACGCGAGTATTGGTTATTTTGATAGCCCATGGATTGAGGCAGTGGCTATTGTTTTCATGGTGCTCTCTGGCATCAACTTCGCGATTCACTTCTCGGCAATGCGACGCATGACCACGCAGCCCTACCGCGACTGCCCACAGGCCCGGTATTACGTTTTGACGCTGGCCCTAGGGGTCGTCTTTGTTGCCCTGGTTCTCTGGCTTCGGGATGTCTATCCGAGTCTTTCAGAAGCGTTTCGAGTGGCGGCCTTCAATGTCGTTGCGATTGTTACCACCACTGGGTTTGCTACTGAAGACTATTCCCAGTGGCCTCTTTTTGTGCCCTGGCTGATGATCTTTTTGTGTGCCTTTGCCACCAGCTCTGGCTCAACCGGGGGCGGAATAAAAATGATCCGACTGGTCATCATGGTGAAGCTGGCCTATCGGGAGTTTCTGCGCATTATCCATCCCCGGGTGGTTCAGCCCGTGCAGCTGGGTCGTTCTACGGTGGCGTCTTCAGTGGTCTTTGCCGTGCTTGCCTACATGCTGGCCTATGGGGCTACCGTGATGGTGACCAACTTTCTGTTATTGCTCTCGGGCATGAACGACATTACCGCGATTAGTGCAGCACTGGCCTGTGTCAACAATCTGGGCCCGGGGCTCAACGAGGTGGGCCCAGCTGGTAACTATGGGGGTTTGACGGGGTTTCAGCTCTGGGTGCTGAGTTTTGCCATGCTGCTGGGCCGACTGGAACTCTTAACCGTCCTGGTTATTCTCATTCCAGCCTTCTGGCGCAAATAGCCGCAGCTATTTGCTTGCCGGTGTTTTTATAGACCGGCGAGGGCAGCCTGTTCGTCGGCATGGTATGACGAACGTACCATAGGGCCTACCGCGGCATGGACAAAACCCATGTCCCGGGCCGCCTGCTCAAATACCTTGAACTGCTCTGGCGGCACATAGCGGGCCACGGGCAGGTGGGCCCCTGATGGCGCGAGATACTGGCCGATGGTGATCATGTCAACCTGATGTACTCTGAGGTCTCGCATGACAGAGAAGACCTCTTCATCGGTCTCGCCAAGGCCCAGCATGATTCCGCTTTTTGTGGGCACTCCGCCCGCCTGTTGCTTGAACCCAGAAAGCAGCCGCAACGAATGGCCATATTCTGCCCCAGGCCGCGCCCGCCGGTAGAGCCTGGGTACCGTCTCAAGGTTGTGGTTCATCACGTCTGGCGGGGCCTTTATGAGAACCTCAAGGGCGCGGTCCAGCCGCCCCCGAAAGTCAGGCACCAACACCTCGATCTGCGTTGCAGGGGAAAGCCTGCGTATCTGTTCAATACAAGAGACGAAATGGGATGCTCCCCCATCTTTTAGGTCGTCTCGGTCTACGCTGGTGATCACCACATAACGCAGACCGAGGGCAGCGATGGTCTTGGCAAGGTTTTCGGGCTCTCGCGGGTCTAGGGGGTCTGGCCGGCCATGACCCACATCACAAAAGGGGCAGCGACGGGTGCATTTGTCACCCATGATCATGAAGGTGGCCGTTCCTTTGCCAAAACACTCCCCAATATTGGGACAGGAAGCCTCTTCGCAGACTGTGTGCAGTTTGTGCTCTCGCAGGATTGACTTGATCTCCAAGAACCGCGACTGCTCACTGGGGGCCTTTACCCGAATCCAGTCTGGCTTACGCGCCCCGGGGCCGGGCGCGACGGTGATGGGGATCGCTATAGGAGTGCTGCCCGCGCTGAGCCTGGTCTTTAATGCCCCTTTTTTCTTGGGATAGGGTGTGGCAATGCCGTTGATATTGGCAGAGGGGTCAGCCGAGCGTGTCATGAGGGGTAGCAGCAGTAGAAGGATAAAACTGTTTTTGCAGATACCGGTCAAGCATATCAGCTGCCTCTTCCCAGTGCAGGTTAATGCCCTGGCGATACAGATCGGTGATGCCGAGACCCGGATAGCCACAGGGGTTGATACGGTCAAAGCCCGTCGGATCTAGCCGAAGATTGAGCGCAACACCGTGATAGCAGGCGCCCTTACGTACCTTTAACCCCAGAGAGGCAATCTTAAGGGCCTGAGGGCCTGGCCTTAGATCCGCTAGTTTGGTGGCGGCCGATGCCGGAAGGTATACCCCGGGGGCGCCCCGGACACGCCCCGCGTGCTCGAGCCCTAGGTCGGTGAGCATGGATATCACCCCCTGCTCCATAGCGCACACGAGACCTCGGATGGTAAGGCCAAGCCGTCTGAGGTCTAACAGGGTGTAGAACACCAGCTGGCCTGGCCCATGATAGGTAACCTGCCCCCCCCGATCAGATCGCACCACCGGAATATCCCCAGGGTCAAGAATGTGGTGTCCCTGGCCGGCAAGCCCCAGGGTATAGACGGGCGTGTGTTCCACGGCCCAGAAGACATCGGCAGAGCCGGGTTCTCTTGTTTCTGTATAGGCCTGCATCCGGGCAAGGGCGGCCGCATAGTCTGCCTGCCGCAGGCTTGGCCATCGGGTAAGAGGGCCCAGGCCTAGAGCACCACTTTGACCCACGGGTGTCCGGTAAGCCTCAGATAGATGGCGTCTAACTGGTCCCGCGATACGGCATGGATCAAGACCGTCAGGCTGATATAGCGGGCGCCGCGGCTGACCCGCATCTCGACCTTCTCCGATGCAATATCAGGCGCTAGATCGGAAATACAGGCGAGTATTTCCTGGGCGAACCCGTCTCGGCGTTCTCCCATGACCTTGATTGGAAACTCGCAGGGAAACGGGATCAGAGACCCGTCGCCTGAGGGACTACCAGGCCTTGCCTGAGAACCCGTCATGGCTGGGGGCTAAGTTGGGTAAGGGGTCTAAGGGGGCTATTCACGAGGGCGTCTAGTTTTCGATCATAGGCGGCACGCAGCCTGGCATAAAGGGGCCCCGGACGTCCCCCGGCAAAGGGTTTTCCGTCGATCTCGGTAACCGGCAGGATTTCTTTGGTGGCCGAGCTGATCATCACTTCACTGGCCGCCGCGAACTCGCTGCGCGAGACATCCCGAAGGGAAAATCGGATGCCAGCCTCTTGGCAAAGCTCCTCAAGGAGTCCGTAGCGAATCCCCTCCAGAACCAGGGCGCTACGCTGACTGCCGACGAGGCTATCGTCAATACCCAGCCAGACATTGCAGGCCGCCCCTTCGGTGAGGCAGTCATCGCGAAACAGAATCGCCTCATGGGCTCCGCGGGCCACTGCCGCCTGGCGTGCCAGAACGTTGCCGAGCAGTGCAATGGATTTAATGTCACAGCGGTGCCAGCGTTCGTCAGACAGAGTAATGGCGCGAACCCCCACGGTACGCTCCTGCTCGTTGGGGCGGGCCATGGGGCTGGCCATGGCAAAAACGGTAGCGGGCACTTCCGGTTTTGGGAAGGCATGGTCGCGTTTGGCAACCCCGCGGGTTACCTGAAGGTAGACCAACTGATCGTCGAAAGACTGGGCCGCAATGAGCTTGGTAATTACCTCTGCCCAGTCTGCTTCTGATAAAGCGCAAAAAATCGCCAGCTTGTCTAAGCTTCTGCGAAGCCGGGCGAAGTGTGAAGACCAGCGAAAGGGCCGTCGGGAATACACGGGAACGACCTCATAGACCCCGTCACCGAGCAGAAAACCGCGGTCTAGCACCGACACATGAGCATCACCCAGTGGGGTCCAGTGTCCGTTAAGAAAGGCAAGGCTTTGGGGGTCGAGGCTGGCGGGAAAGAGTGGGTCCATGGGGCGTCTGGTGGTTGGGTGAGGGTGACTCTTAGAGCCGGGATGCTGCGGGTTGCGGTTTGCCGCCAAGGCGTTCTTGCAGAGAGCCGATCCAGAGCCGCAGGCTGTCCACGGCCCGTCCGAGAAGACCGGCCGGTCGAACCGAATCTGCTGCCACCAGCGCAACCTGGTGGATCTCTTGGCTTCCAAACCAGACCCGCAGCTCGCCAACGGGCTGATTGGCCACGATGGGAGCGACAAGCCCTTTAGGGTACTGCAACACAGAGCGGATCCCGCCCTGCTGGTTGCGTGGGATTGCCACCAGCACGTCCTGACGAAACTCTGTCTTGAGCGTGGGCTGAGCGCCTTTGAAGACCGGAATGGTTGCGGACACCTCGTCTTGGCGGTAAAGCCGAATCAGGTCGAACTGCTGATACCCAAAGTTCAGTAGCCGCTGGGTATCCTGCACCCGACGCTCGGCAGACTCGGAGTCGGTAACTACCACCAGAAGCCGTCGCTGAATCTGCTCACGTGGCCCAAGCGGCTGGGGCCGCTTTGCCATGACCAATGCGCTCGACCGGTCTGCCGCATCTGCCGCCATGAGCCCGTCCACACTGCGGTCCAGCCAGAGTAGGCGATTCGGATTGGTCTGGCGTATGCCGTTAAAACTCAGCTCCCGCTGGCTGGCAATGGTAAGTGCCTCTGGAAAGTCTTGGAAAAGGGTAGAGGCCAGGATGGCAAGGTCTCGGGCCGAGCTCGTGGTTTCGGGATGAAATGCCCCACTGGCGTTGACAAACCGGGTCTGGCGCATGCCAAGCCGTTGGGCGGTCTGGTTCATAAGGGCGACAAAGACCTCCTCAGAGCCCGAGATGGCCCAGGCGAGCGCCAGGCTCGCATCATGCGCACCGAGCAGCAACGTGCCGTCAAGCAGGTCTTTCACGCGCGCCCCTTGGGGCCCGAGAAAGAGCCTTGGGCCGGCAGGAACCTCGGCGTCTGGGCGGCTTGCGATTACCTGCTCGAGTCGAATGACCCGATCGCGTAGGGCGACAAAACTAAGATAGGTTGTCATCAGGGCGGTGAGCCCGCCTGGCTGCATGGGCTGCAGCTCGTTGCGGCTGGCAAGGGTCTGCCCCGTGGAGAGGTCGATTAATAGCCATGAGGGGGATGCCACTCCATTGGGCTGGGGCCAGGGCCCGGCCTTTGCAGAAAAAGACACCAGACACACGATGGCAAGAACCCAGAAGGCTCCGACCATAGAGCCCCATCGGGTGGGACCGGCTTGAGGTCTGGGTGACTTAGCCATAGGCGATGGCATCGATCACCATGTCTCGGAGTTCGTTGAGCATGCCATGGAAGAAATGCCCAGCCCCGGGTAGTACCGCAACCGGCTGGCGGTACTTTTCGGCAAAGTCCAGTACCGAGGCAAGGGGAACCACATCGTCTAAGGCGCCATGAATAAGACGCGTTCGATGGTCAATAGCCGCCGGGGGAAGCCTGTCCACCGCCAGCCCCACCAGCACGGCGCTTGTGATGGGGTGGGCTGGCGCTCTATCGGTACCATGCCCAGAGCCCCATTGCGCGACCACATGGCTCGTGACCGATGCCCCAAAAGAAAACCCGGCTACCCAGCGCTTAGGGCCCGCATGGCTCGCAAAGGTTTTTTCCCCCCAGTGCCAGGCGGCCCACAGGTCTTGCGCCTCGCCACGCCCATGGTCGTGCTCCCCAAGGCTCTGGCCAACGCCACGAAAATTCGGTCTGAGGCAGACCATGTTGCGGCTTAAAAATGCCCGTGCGATGGTCTGCACCACCTTGTTGTCAAGGCTACCGCCGAACAGGGGGTGGGGATGGGCAATGACGGCGATGCCCTGCGGCGTGTCTTTCGGCCTGTCAATGGCCAGTTCGAGCTTGCCAACCGGCCCGTCGATGAGGACGCGTTCTGTAGAAGGGCTCATGGGTTTAAAAAATGCGCTCGCCGCCCTCGCTTAGACCATCAGGCGGGCGACCGGGCGGCCCGCGAGAATATGTTCATCGATGATCTCGTCGATGTCGCTGGTGTCCAGGTACCGATACCAGGTTCCCTCGGGGTAGACCACCAAGACCGGGCCTTCGGTGCATCGGTCCAGGCATCCTGCCTTGTTGATCCGGACCATGCCTGGGCCATGCTGCCGAATCTCCTGGAGTCGTTTTTTGGCATGGGCATGGGCCTCTACTGACCCTGAACGGGCGCAGGACTCGCAGTCTTCGGCGCGCGCATTGATGCAGAAAAAAACATGTTTTCGATAGTGGGTCATAGTCCGCAAGAGCATCTGCTAGGCATAACGGGTGGAAGGAGACCGGCGTAAGGCGAACAAGACAAGCGCCAGCCAGGCCAATGCAAGAAATGGCCAGGCAGCAGCAGATAAGGCCGCCAAGCCCCTTAGATTAAACCATTGTCCTGAGGCCCAGGAGGAGGCAAGGGGGGCCTCATAGCCTGAGATGGGCAGGCCACTGGCAAGAACAATACCCAGACCGGTGAGCAACAGCGCCATCCATAGCATAGACCGCAGGCTTAGTGCGAAGGCAGCAGCCCCGCATAGGCCGGCTAAGAAAACGCCAGTCTGCACCCCCGGGGAAAGCCAAGAGGCAAGCGCGGCCTGCAGTTTCTCTGGGCTTGACTGCACCCCAGGTACGAGTAGCCATATCCATGTTGTCCGGGCCATTAGGGCACAGACGATCGTAAGACCCAGGGTAAGGCCCCACTGCTGCTGCAGTCGATTCGACCAGCGATGGCCGATTCCCAGAAGCGTGATACGCCCGATCACAGCCAGACTGATGAGGCCGGAACTCACGAGTGCCGCTTCAACCAATACCTGTTCGGTCCATGCCATGGTAGCCTCCTCGGGAAGTTCAAAGACCCAGCCCCAGGGTCTGAGGGGAAGCACGGAAGACAGGGCATCTCCGAGCGCCAGCCAGAGCAGCTGTGGCGAGGCCTGAGCAGTCACCCAGGTGACCAGCAGCAGGCTGCCCACCAGCCAGCTTCCGGGCAGGGGTAGGGCAGAGATCGCTCCCCGAAAGGGCCTTTTTCGGGCGCGGTGCCATCGGCTGATTGACTGCCCGACCGCCCAGAAGCCCGCGCCTACGGCAGTGCCGATGCCGTTGGCCAAAAGGTCCAGCCATTGGGCCCTGCGGGAAGGCAGGTAGGTCTGCAGGCCCTCCATGACCAGCGACAAGAGCAGTCCAATCAGGCAGGCCTGCAGCATTGGCCTTATAAGAAGCCTTTCTGAACCCCAGTTCGTTAGCCTTTTTCTTGCGGCAAGCAGGCTTGCCCAGAGCAGACCCAGCGGAATATAGGCGAGGACATTGGTGTAGAGGTCAAAATCGGTTCGGTAACGCGGCAGCGGCTGCCCGAGAAACGCCCAGGGCATGACCCCATTCCAGGCCCATCCCTGAAAAGGAAAAAGGCTCACCATCACAAGCGCCAGCAGGTAGAAGACGGCCGCTATCCAGAGCCCGGCCGCATGGTGCCGGTTCATGGGAGGGGTTCTGGGCTCTGGGCTATTGCGCCTCAGATGCCTTGCAATAGGCGTAAACGCCTGGCCGAGCGGTTTTCCCATGAGTCGTATGATGCCAAGCTATGTGGCCTCTTGCGCAAATTCCCACTTGTGACTCCACCCAGAACTGGGCATTTGCGCAGATCTCCGCCGACCCAGAGAAGGCCTGCTTTGCGGGCTATACCCTGGCGCAGACGGCAGGGGTGGGCCGGCAGGGGCATGCCTGGCTCGACTCGGGCCAGGGGCTGGCCCTGAGCCTAGGCTGGCCAGAGACAGACCTGCTGCGTGGATGGCCAGCCTGGGTCAGCCTGGCGGTGGTGGAGGCTCTCACCGCGCTCTACGGGCCATTGGCTGGAGCAATAGGGCTGAAATGGCCCAATGACCTGATGCTGCAGGGGCGAAAGCTAGGGGGTGTTTTGGTCCACCAGAAGCGTGTTCATGACAGGTCGTGGCTGGTTGCGGGCATTGGGCTAAACCTACGCTGGGTTGTGCCACCGCCCCCAGACCTCTTGGCTATTGATCTGTTTTCCGTGCTTGCCAAGCCCATTGACGCGGGGCCTCTGGCAGAGGCGATTGCGGATCGCTGCGCCCAGGCGATTGGGCATCCCGCCCCGCAGCAGTGGGCTGAGCGTTTCTATGGCAGGGATGTTTTCCGCGGTCAGGAGGTCTGCCTTCGGGGGCCGCAGGGCAGCCTGGGCCGGCATGCCCCCGCCGGCCAGGAGTCCGGAGTTGCTGTGGTCGGAACCTATCGGTCCATCGATGCCGAAGGCCGCATCGGCATTCAGACTACTGAGGGCCTGCAGTTTTTTAGCCTGGGGGAAGTCTCATTGAGACAGGCCCGAAGAGATGCCCGTGGCTAGACCCAGTCTGCTTCTGGATATCGGCAATAGCGCAGTGAAATGGCGGATTCAGGCAGGCCGTCACCGCCTCGGCGGCCGGCAGGAATACACCGCCGGATTCGAGAAGGTCCTTAAGGCGCAGTGGTCTAATCGATTGGAGTCGCTGCAATGGCCCGCGGTGTCGCAGTCCTGCGACGGTCCGGCCTGGCAGGTGGTCTACAGCAGTGTCGCCAAAAAGAAGTTTGCCGAGTCGGTGCTAAGGCTTGCAAGGCAGTCTTTCCCAGGGGAACAGCATATGCTGCGTGCCCAGGCGCAGACCGCATTGGTGCTGGGGGAGGACAGGATTGGCGTCGACTGCCAGTACCGCCAGTCCCTGTCTTTGGGCGCGGATCGATGGGCGGCGGTGCTTGGCCTTGCAGCCCAGGGCCGCCGTCTGCGCTCATTTCTCTCGCCTCGCCGAGCGACTCCGAAGGGTGGTCGGGGCAGTTCGCAGGCCAGTTCGGGGGCTGCCGCAGGTCCGACGCCCCTCTGGCTGGTCTCAGCCGGTACCGCAACCGTTGTGGACATGGTCTGGACCTGGGCGGATGATAACGGCCGGCTTTGGCAGCTTAGCCACCAGGGGGGCCTGATTCTTCCCGGAATCGGCCTGATGCGTGAGGCATTGTCTGCCTCTACCGGGGCACTCGGGCCCTATGTGCAGGCCTCAGCCCAGGCGGGGCTCTTCAAGGGCGTACCAAGACAGTCCCATCAGGCGATTGCGCGTGGTATTGCAGCCGCCCAGCTCGGGGCCCTGTTGGTCTTACCTCGGCCTAGCGCGGTGTTCCTGCATGGGGGTTATGCCCAGGACTGGCGGCGGTGTCTTCGTATGGTCTGCTCGGTCATGCCCGCGCCCCAAAAGGCCGCACCGCAGATTTTTGAGATACCCGAACTTGTACTTGATGGGCTGGCCCAGTGGGCTAAGACGCTGTCTGCGCGGCCACTGCCGCCGCAAGGCTGAGGCTGACCTCTTTGCGAAACCGGTTGAGCTCTTGCACGCTTGCAAAGGTGCGATCGAATAAGAGAGACAGGTTATGCAGGATGCGCTCGGCCACCTTTTTCTCCCAGGTGGAATCGAACCGGATCTGCTCATCAAGCCATTTCTCAAGCCAGCCCGGCTCGGGCAGGCGGCTTTGCACGGTATCTTGCGGAAACAAGGCCTGGTTGACATGCAGATTGGTGGGGTGCAGCGCCATGGCAGTTCTGCTGGCCGAGGCCATCAAGACACCGATCTTGGCAAAGGCCGCCCGTGCCGTGTCGCCGACCTGGGCCATGGCCTTGCGCATGTAGCGCAGATAGGCCCCCCCGTGGCGCGCCTCGTC
>VGHK01000031.1 GCA_016868305.1 Betaproteobacteria bacterium
GTTGCGAATGCCGCGAGGAGGCGACCGGTCATGGGCTAGACCGGCCTTAAATGTTAGCTATTGCCCGGGTCCTGGATCCAGTTCGCTCGGGCCCTGCAGGAGATTCGCGACTCCACCTTCGTTCCGTCGCAAATAACCCCTGCAGTCCCTCGGGTTGCGCACCGCAAATAGCTGCTGCAGTCCCTTTGGTTGGGCGGCAGGAGTAGAATCTCGCCTTCATTCTTTCATCCGAAATTATTGCCCCACCATGGCCAAATCATCGATCAAAAAAGTAGTGCTCGCCTATTCCGGCGGGCTCGATACCTCGGTTATTTTGAAGTGGCTGCAAGACCACTATCACTGCGAAGTGATTACCTTTACTGCCGATATCGGCCAAGGCGAAGAGCTTGCGCCAGCCCGCGAGAAGGCCAAAAAGTTTGGTGTTAAAAAGATCTACATCGAAGACCTGCGCGAGGAGTTCGTGCGCGACTTTGTGTTTCCCATGTTTCGTGCCAATACCGTTTATGAGGGCGAGTATCTGCTGGGTACTTCGATCGCACGGCCGCTCATTGCCAAGCATCTGGTAGAGGTCGCCAAGAAAGAAAATGCCGATGCCATCTCGCATGGGGCTACCGGCAAGGGCAATGACCAGGTACGGTTTGAGCTCGGTGCCTATGCCCTGATGCCCGGGGTGAAGGTAATAGCACCCTGGCGCGAATGGGACCTGCTTTCGCGCGACAAGCTTCTGGCCTATGCCGACGAGCATGGCATACCAGTGGACTACAAGAAGCGTAAGGGCGAGGCACCCTTTTCCATGGATGCCAACCTGCTGCATATTTCGTACGAGGGCGGCGTGCTTGAAGACCCCAACCGACCGCCGCCTGCCAAGGGCATGTGGCGGCTTACCGCAGACCTTGGTAAGACCCCAAGCAAGCCCGAAGAGATTAGCCTGGAATTTTCCAAGGGCGACCTAGTAGCCATCAACGGCAAGAAGATGAAGGCCCATGAGCTGCTTGCAAGGCTTAACACCCTAGGCGGCAGGCACGGCATCGGCAGGCTCGATCTCGTAGAAAACCGCTATGTCGGCATGAAGTCGCGGGGCTGCTACGAAACCCCCGGCGGTACCATTTTGCTGCGTGCCCATCGGGCTATCGAGTCACTTACCCTCGACCGCGAAGTGGCCCATTTAAAGGACGATCTCATGCCTCGGTATGCCGGGCTTATCTACAACGGCTACTGGTGGTCGCCCGAGAGGATTGCGCTGCAGACACTCATCGACCACACACAAAAGGTCGTCAATGGCACCGTGCGCCTGCAGCTCTTTAAGGGCAATGTGATTGTCACCGGCCGCGAGAGTAAAGACTCTTTGTTCGATGCGCGTATCTCTACCTTTGATGACGATGGCGGGGCCTATAACCAGGCCGATGCCGGCGGGTTTATCAAGCTCAATGCCCTGCGCATGCGTATTGCGGCGGCCAAAAAGCGCTCGGTGAAATAGCCATGCCTTCTTTTGACGCCACACTCGAGGCCGACATTACCGAGGTACGCAACGCGGTAGACCAGGCCTCTAAAGAGATCTCTACGCGTTTTGACTTCAAAGGCTCAAGCGCCAAGGTGGAACAAAAAGACCGTGAGCTTACCGCCTATGCCGACAGTGATTTTCAGTTGGGCCAGGTACGCGATGTGCTGATTGCCAAATGCGCCAAGCGCAATGTGGATGTGCGGTTTCTCGACATCGGTGATCTGCAGAAGATTGGGGGCGACAGGCTCAAGCAGGTAATTACCGTGCGCCACGGCATCGCGGGGGATGATGCCAAACGCATTGTGCGCATCATTAAAGACAGCAAAATGAAGGTGCAGGCCTCAATTCAAGGCGATGCGGTGCGGGTCACGGGCAATAAACGCGATGACCTGCAGGCGGCTATTTCGCTGCTAAAGAAAGAGGTACACGACCTGCCCTTGGGCTTTGGAAATTTTAGAGATTAGACGGTGCGTAAATTACGGGTAGAGTACAATTACGGTGACAGTTTACTTAATTCCCTGCGGGAATTAAGTAAACTGTCACCGTAATTTAGCCAGTAATACGCGCCCAGGCCGAGTGGTTGTGTATTGATTCGAAGTTTTCGGCCTCCACCGAGAACGAGACAACCCCCGCAAAGGCCTTTACCGACAGGGCAACATCGCGCACCAGGTCTTCAACAAACTTGGCATTGTCGTAGGCGCGTTCGGTCACGTATTTTTCGTCGGGGCGCTTAAGCAATCCCCAGAGTTCGCAAGATGCCTGGGCCTCGACTGCTCGAATAAGCGCCTCTAACGACGGGACCTTTCCCTCAGCAAACTCAGCCCGTAAAGTAACCTCAGACCGCTGGTTGTGGGCACCGTAGTCAGAGATTTCTTTTGAGCAGGGGCACAGGCTCTTCACCGGTACACGCACCTCTATTGCCACCGTTGCCTTGCCTGGGCTGGATTCGGCCTGCAAGACCACCTGGTAGTCCATGAGGCTTTTGACACCACTTACCGGTGCGGCCTTTTCTATGAAAAATGGGAAGGCCGCCGATAGGCTTCCCTGATTGGCCTCAAGCAGCACCAGAAGGTCGCGCGATAGTTCGGACATGACTTCGGGAGAAAGGGCCTGACACTGCTTGTTCATGGTCTCAAGCAGGGCCACAAAACGCGACATATGCGTGCCTTTTTTGTCGGCGGGAAGGGCCACTGCCATGCTGAAGTTGGCCACCGATGCGGTAGGGCCCTGTTCGGTTTGCACCAATACCGGATACCGAAGGCTGCGCACACCGACCCGGTCGATGGCAAGGTTGCGATGATCGCGGCTACCCTGGACATCGGCCATGGGGCGCGCGCTGATAACGCCTTTATCAGTGACTGTATTCATGACACGAGTGTAAGCGATACGGGGCTGGGATTGCCCTGAGCAGACTCGAGGCGGCCACCGACAGGCAGGCGAGCGCGAATCGACGCGGTGATGCCGGCGGCATCAAGGCCTTCCATCGCCAGAAGCTTGGCATGGTCGCCATGGTCGATAAACCGGTCTGGCAGGCCCAGATGGAGTATGGGCAGCAGCGGCAGATCGGGGCGAGAGGCGAGAAACTCTGCGCAGGCCGACCCTGCCCCACCCATGACCACATGCTCTTCTACGGTAACCAGCAGGTCATGGGTCTGGGCCATACGCGCCAGAATCTCGGTATCCAGGGGCTTGATAAACCGCATATTGACCACGGTGGCCTCTAAGGCTTCCGCGGCCTTCAGGCTTGGTGCCACCATACTTCCAAAGGCAAGAATCGCCACACGCGGGCTGCCCGCAGCCCCAGGCCGAGATAAGCGCAGCACCTCGGCCTTTCCAATCGGCAGCGGCTCGAGGCTGCGGCCTGCCGGGGCGCCTGTTCCCGCCCCACGGGGGTAACGCACCGCGCTGGGCCCCTCGCAGATAAGGCCGGTACTGAGCATCGCCCGGCACTCGGGCTCGTCTTTGGGCGCCATGATGGTCATGTTGGGAACGCACCTGAGAAAACTGATGTCATAGGCGCCCGCATGGGTGGCACCGTCAGCCCCCACAAGGCCAGCACGGTCGATCGCAAACAAGACCGGAAGGTTCTGCAAGGCCACGTCATGAATGAGTTGGTCGTAGCCCCGCTGCAGAAAAGTGGAATAGATGGCCACCACGGGCTTGAGGCCCTCGCAGGCAAGGCCAGCGGCAAAGGTTACGGCATGCTGCTCGGCAATGGCCACATCGTGATACCGATTGGGAAACCGCTGCGAGAACTCCACCATGCCCGAGCCTTCTCGCATGGCGGGCGTTACGGCCACCACACGGTCATCGGCGGCAGCCGCATCGCAGAGCCATTGCCCGAATACCGACGAGTAGGTGGGCTTGGCCAGTGTGGCGGCCGGAACAATTCCCACAGACGGGTCGAACTTGCTGGGGCCATGGTAGGCAATAGGGTCTTCTTCTGCCTTGGCATAGCCCTGACCCTTTTTGGTAATCACATGCAGAAACTGCGGGCCCTTAAGCTCCCGCAGGTTATGCAAAGCGGGCAGCAGGGCGTCTAGGTCATGCCCGTCAATTGGGCCGTAGTAGTTAAAGCCGAATTCCTCAAAAAGAGTGCTGGGGGAGATCAGCCCTTTTGCCCCGCCTTCGAGCTTGCGGGCGATCTCTAGCACTGGGGGAACCACGCCGAGCACCTGCTTGCCGAGTTCCCGCGCAGCGGAATAAAACCGACCGGACAAGAGCCGCGCCAGGTAGTTACTCATTGCCCCTACCGGCGGCGAAATAGACATCTCGTTATCGTTGAGAATAACCAGAAGATCGATGTCTTTATGAATGCCTGCATTGTTCATGGCCTCATAGGCCATGCCCGCGCTGATCGCCCCATCACCAATTACCGCAATATGCCGGCGGCGGTTCGGGCCAAGGTGCTCCCCTTTTTGCTTGGAGCCCAAGGCCATGCCTAGGGCAGCAGAAATAGAGGTGGACGAGTGCGCCGTTCCAAAATGGTCGTACTCACTCTCGCACCGACGCGGAAACCCTGAGATGCCGTCAAGCTGACGCAGGCCAGACATCTGATCGCGGCGACCGGTAAGTATCTTGTGCGGATAGCTCTGATGCCCAACATCCCAGACCAGTCGGTCGTAGGGGGTCTGAAAGACATGATGAATCGCAATGGCAAGCTCCACCGTGCCGAGATTCGATGACAGATGACCACCCGTACGCGATACCGAATGCAGCAGATACTCACGTAGCTCGGCTGCCAGGTCTTTTAACTGACGACGATTGAGATCCCGCAGATCAAGCGGGCTATTAATGGTCTGAAGTAAGGATGTCATGTTCGTGGTCTCCCTGCCGCGCAACAATGAACTAATGCTGGCGATGCGTCAATTGATGGGCCAGGTCGCGCAGGGTCTGCGCCTGGGGGCCCAGATCAGCAATATGGGCCAGGGCTCGGCCATGCAGGTCTTGGGCATACTGCCTGCAGCCTTCTAGGCCAAGAAGGCTCACAAAGGTGGGCTTGTCGGCATCCCTGTCTTTGCCCGCAGTCTTGCCCAGGGCCTCGGTCGATGCCGTGGCATCTAGGTAGTCGTCCACGACCTGAAAGGCAAGGCCGAGGTCTTGGGCAAAGGCCGAGATTTTTTCCCATCGAGAGTAATCATCCCCATCTGGGCCGGCCCAGGCGCCAATCTCGGCGGCTGCTCGAATCAAAGCCCCTGTCTTGAGCCGATGCATATCTTCAAGCGCTGCCCGGTCAAGCTGCCTGCCCACCATCTGGATATCGATCGCCTGCCCCCCTGCCATGCCATTGGCCCCCGTCGCCTGCGCAAGGCAGCCCACCATGCGCAACAGGGCAGCCGCCGAAACACCCTGCGACTCTGCTACGAGCTGAAAAGCAAGGCTTTGCAAGGCGTCGCCCACCAACAAAGCGGTGGGCTCATCAAAGGCCACATGAACAGTAGGCTGCCCTCGTCGCAGGTCATCGTCATCCATACAGGGCAGGTCATCATGCACCAACGAGAAGGCATGTATCAGTTCGAGAGAACAGGCAAGCCGCATCGCCAGAGTACCCTGCGGGTTACCACCGCAGGCCTGGCAGGAGGCCATGACCAGTAGCCCTCGGGCGCGCTTGCCGCCATTGAGCACACCATGTTCCATAGCAGACCAGAGCCTTTGAAGGGCTCCGCCCGAAGCGGGTGCCATGGCTGTCAGACGACTACGCACTGCAGAACGCAGCGCTCCATGAATTGCCTCGCGCCAGACCGACAGGGTTTGCTCAGCGGCCATTGTCTGCGGTGAAGTCGGCACGCGCCATCACGCGCTGCCCTTCCTCGTCAATGACTTCAATTTCCTGCTGGACAGCCAAAAGCAGCGCCTGCGCGTGACGCAGAAGGGCTGCCCCGCGCTGGTAGGCCGCAAGTGAGTCTGCTAGGCTCAGCTGGCCCGACTCCAAGCGCTGGGTTTCCTGCTCAAGCGCGGCCAGCGCCTGTTCGAACCCAAGGGCCCGAATGTCATCGGGGATGGACAGTTCGGCATCCTGGCTGGAATCGGACTGAGACCCTGCTGTGGCCATTATGGTCACCCTTTCTTGAGGCGTTGCGTGGTTGTCATCGATGTCATTGTGCTGACAATGCGATGTGCGTGTGTTGACTGAGCGATGTCATCGTTTTCTGACAGTTTAAATGACCTCGGTTAGGCTGGGGCTGCTTTCGCGAGGGCCAGAGGGTATACTCCCCTGCTCGTTTGAACTGAGAGGGGGAGATCTGATGTCGGACGTCGGAACCTTTTCTCGGCTGGCGCCGAGTCCCGCACAGCTGCCTGTGCATGCCTATTTTTCTGATGCGCTTCTTTCGCTAGAGCGATCTTCCTGCTTTAGCCAGGGCCCTGGCTATGTGGGACATCGCCTCATGGTGCCGGAGCCCGGCAGATTTTCCACCATTGCGCATGAGGACCATGGGCGGGTGCTCATCCATGACAAAGATGGCGACATCGCGCTGCTCTCGAATATCTGCCGGCATCGTCAGGCGGTGATGCTCGAAGGCAGGGGGCAGACCGAGTCAATCGTCTGTCCGCTGCACCGCTGGACCTACGACCTCACAGGAAAGCTCGTAGGCGCGCCGCATTTTGATGAAGACCCCTGCCGTCATCTCAGGCGTCAGGCCTTGGCAGAGTGGAACGGTCTACTTTTTGAGGGCGACCAGGCGCTGCTGGAAGAACTCCACAACTCGCCGTTTTTAGACCATCTCCGGTTTGACGGCTTTGTCTTTCACAATGCCCAGGTGCATCGCTGTCACTACAACTGGAAGAGTTTTATCGAGGTCTACATGGATGACTACCATGTGGTGCCGTTTCATCCCGGCCTTGGTAAGTTTGTCGACTGCAACCGGCTGCGCTGGCATTTTGGAGAGAACTACAATATTCAGGCCGTTGGCATTACCGACCTGGGCAAGGCGGTCACGCCGGTGTACCAGCGGTGGCACCAAGAAGTATTGCGCATGCACGCTGGCCAGCTCCCCAAGTACGGGGCTATCTGGATGACCATCTACCCCAACATTATGGTGGAGTGGTACCCCAAGGTTCTGGTGGTCAGCAGCCTACATCCGGTAAGTCCGCAAGAGACGGTTAATGTGGTGGAGTTTTACTACCCGGAAGAGATCGCCTTTTTTGAGCCGAGCTATATAGAGGCCCAGCAGGCCGCCTATAACGAGACTGTTATCGAAGACGACGAAATCGCTCTGCGTATGGATCGCGGCCGCAGCGCACTGATGCGTTCGGGCCGCAATGAGGTGGGGCCCTATCACTCCCCCATGGAGGATGGCATGCTGCATTTCCACGAGTATCTCAGGCGGCGGCTAGGCAATGCGGCGTTTCTCCCGGCATGAATCCGCTGATTAGTCCTGCAGAGGTCATTGCCGAACCGGGAGACCTTATTCTCATTGACGTTCGTCACGACCTCAATGACCCAACTGCCGGGCTGCGCGCCTATGCCCAGGGGCACCTGCCCAACGCCGCCTTTCTGTCAGTAGACGAAGACCTGTCGGGCGAGCCCTCTGCCGGTAACGGCGGAAGGCACCCATTACCCGCGCCCAAAGACTTCGCCAAACGGCTTGAATCACTCGGCGCAACCGAGGACACCCTGCTGATCGCCTACGATTCCAGTGGCGGTATTTTTGCTGCCCGATTCTGGTGGCTCTGTCGCTGGATCGGCCATCTCCGAGTGGGCGTTCTCAATGGTGGCCTTCAGGCATGGGTGGCTGCGGGCGGGCCGCTTCAGACCGAAGACTATAAGCCCGTTGCTTCCTCACAGGGGCAGCGTGGAGAGCCGCTACGGGTGCATGCCACCGCCTGCCCACGCTGGGGCCTTGATATGGTGGAGAGCTGGGTCTCGGCGGGTTCTCCCGCAGAGATTGCCATGCTGATTGATGCCCGATCGCCAGACCGCTACCGCGGCGAGGTGGAGCCCTTCGACCCGGTGGCAGGGCATATTCCGGGGGCCCATAACCGGCCTGCCACCCTTAATCTCGATGCCACGGGGTGTTTCAAGCCCGCAAGTCAGCTGCGCGAGGAATTTATGGTGCTTCTCGGCAACCACGACCCCAGTGCGGTGGTGCACAGCTGCGGCTCAGGAATAACCGCCTGTCACAACCTTCTGGCCATGGAGGCTGCCGGTCTTCTGGGTAGTGCCCTCTACCCGGGTTCCTGGAGCGAATGGTGTGGCGACAGCGCGCGGCCCGTGGCCAAAGGTGCCCAGGCCTGAACACCACCCGCGCACGCGGACAGCCACTCAGGCGTTAATGCGATGGGCTCAAACCCCCGACATACACCCGCCCGACTCGGGCTTGCCTTTCTGGCGGCTGCCTGTGCCGCAGGGCTGAGCGGCTGCGATCAGGTGCAACAAAGGCTAGCGGGCAGGGCGCCCCCGGAGGCCACCCCGCCTGCCATGAATAGCCCGAGTCCAGCCAGCCCGAACCCAGCCAGCTCAAACCCAGCGCAGATTGGTTCTCCCCAGACACCAGGAACGGTAACCCCGCCGCTGACGCGAGACACGGCTGCGCCTCCGCAGACACAGGGAACGGCACCTCCTAGCTCCACGGCCCCAGAGACCCCGCGTTCGGTCGAGCGGTTTTCAAGCCATCACGGCAGCACGGGAGCAGGGCCAGTGGAGCGGCGGTCATCTTCTAACGCAAGGCAGTAGACCGCCCAGCCCGAGGATCTGCGAGGGTTATTTGCGACGGAGTAAACCGCCCAGCCCGAGGGTCTGCGGGGGTTATTTGCGACGGAACGAAGGTGGAGTCGCAAATCTCTCGCAGGGCCCGAGCGTGTGCTGACATGCAAGGCCGGTCTAGCCCATGGCGGGTTCGAGGGTCTGCGGGGGTTATTTGCGACGGAACGAAGGTGGAGTCGCAAATCTCTCGCAGGGCCCGAGCGTGTGCTGACATGCAAGGCCGGTCTAGCCCATGACCGGTCGCCTCCTCGCGGCATTCGCAACGCTCGTCGGCGTCCCGTTCATGCGCTCCCCGGCCCTTCGTGCTTGGCGCAGCATCTGCGCTTTGAGGATATGCAGCGCCTATTTACGATGCCCAGCCCGAGGGGCTGCGGGCTATGTATTCGGCTGAATACGCCCAAGACCAAACCCTTCCTCCTGGCTAACCATAAGCCGCATACGCTGATCAACCAACGGGTCATGCTCGAGCATGAGGTCTGAGAAGATTTCTTTAAACCGCTCCTCGGTCACTGCATCGAAAACCCGGCGGGGAATACGCACCCAGAACCGCACACGGGCCAGGTCGTACTCGCGCAGACGCATAGCGAATGCAAGAAGTTCTGCCGCGGGGTTATCGCCCGGGGCAAAGACCATATGCAGGCTATCGGGGCAGCGCTTCATCAGTTGGGCTGGCCGGGGCTGGCTATGGCTGGAGCGCTGATATCCCGTATCAGATGCATGGCCAGATGGCTTGCGGCATGACCGGTCGTGGGCTGACTGCGGTCTGGGGAGAAGACAATCACACCAACGGCCAGCACGGGGGGAAGGGGATTTGTAGAGGGCGTTGCCAGCCCCAGCAGGCCACGCAGACGCGGCAGTTCCACCAAGCCCGTGAAGGTGGTGGTACCCGCAAACCGTAGGTCGCGGGCGCTCACCGTGCCTGTCTTGCCCTCGATAGGGCAGCCGGCAGAACAAGGCCTTCCAAAGCTCGCCAGAAAAGCCCGGTGGGCTGTGCCATCGCCCAGCCAGCCCGGCTCCGCAGGACTAACCACCTTGGCCATGCCCTGTCGCACCAGTCGGGCAGCCGCTGCCAGAGACTGGGCCTCCCGAGCCCGTTCGGGGCTGGTGACCGAAACCGGGGCTGCCGCGGGCTTGACAACAAGGGGCATGCTCGGTGGCTGCCCTTGCGACAGACGGTAGAGGCCAGTGGCCAGGCCTGCCAGCCCCAGGGCGCTGGTGCGCGCCTCGGCTGCACCCAGAACCGCCTGCACGGCAGCGGAGGCCTCCCGATAGGGTAGACCAATCTGCGTGACACCGCCTGCGATGCGAATGCGGTTGTAGTCATTCCAGTTGAGATAACGGCGCTCTGCCATTAGGCTTGGCGCCCGACCAGGGTCTTGGCTGCTGCTCGCGGAGACCGTCTGGATCAGCCCCATAAATCCCGGGAGCGTAGCTAGTTCGGGAGCCAGTGATACCACACCGCAGCGCGATGGGCCGTCAGGGCACCGGGAATTCCATCCCAAAATTTCCGCAATTCGCATGGCGCGGCCCGCAATGGTGCATGCATGGGGTGCCGCCCCCAAAGGGCGTGCCTGTAGGTCGCAGATGGCAGACCGCTCCCACCACTCGTTACGCTTGACTGCGGTAGGGTCAAGCTGACCCGAGGTCTTGATCTGTAATAGCAACTCTTTAGGCGGCGCTGCCGTCTCGGCAAGGGCCAGACTAAAAAAAAGTTTGGCCGCAGATGCTGGCGGCGCTTCTATCAGGGCAGGGGCCAGAGGCTCTGTCGCAAAGAGCCTGTCGTTCGCACAGATAGCCCCAAAACACTGCATCCCGAGAACCGCGCCAGTCTGGGCATCCATTACCACCACCGTGGCGCCCTGGGTGCGCGACAAGGGTGTCACTGCGCCTTCTATTGGGCAGTCCAAGCCTGCGGACCAGCAGCCCGCGTACCGATCGAGCTGCCCGGAGATATCCTGATGCAGGGTCACGGCAAAGCGACGGGCGTCAGAGACAGAGCCCGACACGGACTGCGGGTCTAACAGCCGAGAATAGGCAAGATTGCCCAGTTGCCGTACCGAGGCCGGCACGGAGACTTGGCTTGCCAGCCCAGGCCGCCCCCTTTCATCGGCGGCCAGGCAGTAGCCTTGCGGCCCGCGCAGGTAAAAGGGCTTGCCCTCTGCCTCTAAATAGAGGCAGGGAGGCACCGAGTTCCAAGAGACCCGTTCCGTGAGAGTCTGGGTAACCCTGTTTGAGAGGCTGGCAGCCTGACCGGCAGACAATAGCGCGGGGTTGCGCAGCACCAGGTCGACCTCTGCCAGGAAACCACGACAGCCTGCGGGCGCCACCGCCTGGGCCGAGGTAAAGGCCGCCCCAAGCCGCTGGCGCGCATCCGCAGCCGATGCCAGCCCGAACTGGGCAGCAACCCGCCCGGTGAGCAGCTGGGCCTGTCGTTCGGTGCAGGCCTGCTCAAAGGACACGTCTGAGGCCAGGCTAGCGGAGGTCAGCGGTACCGAAAGCGTCTGCGCAATCATCGTGAGTCTCTCCACGCGGGTAGCAGGCACAAACACATCCTGCGCCACGAGGCTGGCGTTCTGGACAACGGCCCGCTGCGAGACGACGACCAGAACCAGCACCAGCCCGAGAAGCCCCAGCAAAAGAAAAAGACTGCGCAGGAGCTGACGCGAAAATGTCATACGCGCCGTAGCCCCTCAGCAGAGGGCGTAATACGCAAGGCCACTGCCAGAAGTGACAGCCCGAGTACCACCGCAAGCAGTGATGACCAGCCCATGCTCATCAAGGGAAGGCCCAGGCCGGTCAGGGGCGCAAGCCGCCAGTTTCCAAAATAAGTGATCACAGTCTGCGATAAGGCCGCAAGCAGCAGAAAAAATGCGCTGGCATAGACCACGGAGATAGCCCCAAGGCCCGAGGCCAGACCGAGTACTGCGCGCGCCATCAGGCCGATATAGAGGGCTACGAGGATGAAGAAAACGGCAAGCGCTCCATAGAAGCCCAGGGCGCCCGACAGCAGCACCGGAAAGTAGTCACTTAAGGCCTGAATAGGAAGACAGGCCCCCTCAAAGCTGCACCAGCGTACCGAGCCCAGCCCAAACCCCAGAGGCTGGGCCGCCTCGGAGAACTTTACGAGACGGGCAAAATCGCTCACCGAGGCGGTCATGGGGTCAAGCATCAGCTGCACCCGCCCCTGCACCTTATCGGTAAGCAAGGCAAGCCCCGCCGTCAGGCCACCGACCGTTAGAAAGACCAGCGCGAGCCTGAGGCCAAACAGAATGAAGATCAGGGCGGTAAATACCACCGCACTTACCAGCGTTCCGCCAAAGTCGCTAAATATCAGTGCGGCAGAGGCCATCGTGCCAAGCCCCAGAATAAGAAGGCCCAGATAGGCCCGAAATAAACTGGCATGGATCGCGGCACGGGCACTGGACTCGGATGCCGATGAAAAAAGCTCTGCCAGGCTTGCCCCTAAAGACCGCAGAGAGAATAAATCAGGCAGCACCTTTCGGGCCAGAAAGGTCTGACGGGCATAGCCTGCGGTTGTCAGGCCGGCAAACAGGCAGACCGAGAGCTTGAGGGCCTCGGATCCGGCTGCGGGTCCCAGCAGGCCATAGAGTGCAGTGGTTGCGATCAGGCTGATTACAACCACTAGGCCCTGCCAGCGACGCATCACCTGGAGCACTGGCCCCAGGCGATGGCCCCAGAGTCGGGCAGCCAAAAGCCCCCCGATGGGCAGGAGTAGCACGCCAGCGAAGACCTGCAGCTGACGCTCCAGCGCATACGAGAAGGGGTTGAGCAGATACACAGGCGAGCCTTGGCCAAACCGAAGGCTGGCATCTGCAACCACCAGCAGCCCGAGCGCCCCGATGCTACTGACAACCGCCGTAATAAAACCGGCCACCCCGCCAAGCAGCAACAAAAAGACCAGCACCAGCGTAGCCACGGTAAGACCGACGCCTGCGGGAAGCCACTGCAGCAGGAATGTAAGCCGCTCTGCACGTGCACGCACCTCGTGGGGCTGCTCCAGCAGGCGGGCGATATCCCAGCGCTGCGAATAGAACAGCCCCGAGGAGGAGTCGTAGCGCATGCCCTCTGCCGAAAGCAGGGCCTCAAAGACCTCAGAATAGGAAGTCTTTGGCGCCTGGGATACCGCCAAAAGACGCGACAGCCGCTGCTCTATCCCTGCCCAGAGCCAGCTATTCTCGGTCTCCTTGAGTTCTTCAGTGAGGGCATCACGTACCGCAGCATAAGCTTGGCTCTTGCGTGCAAGCCAGGCCTGCGCCTGCGCGAGCGCGGCCGCATCAGCAACCGAGGCATTCGGTATTGCCCCTTGGCGCCCCGACCCCAGATCCTCATACCCGGCTCGCAGGGGCCGGCCCAGCCGACAGTCCGCCTGGGCCAGCGGCACGCCTGATACCTGGCGACAGAACTGCTCTGCCGCGGAAACAGAATGACTGGCGCCTGCAATGCCCTGCAAGCCCTGTCGGTCGGCCTGCCCCGCCAGGGCCTTTTGCGCGGCCTGGGCAAGCGCACGCTCGCGTCCCTCTGTTGCCTCGGGAAGAAATACCCAGAATGCCAGGCCTGCCAGAACCCCCGTTACGGTTGCCACCAATACCGCCGGTAACCAGGCAAGCCCCCGGGTGGCGCGACTTGGCATATCCTGTCTATGTTGCATTTCTTTCTTAGTCGCCCTTCGAGACGCCTTCCTATGGCCTTTTCAAAATTCCTGAAACCCTGGATTTCTTCCGACACCGCAGCCCGTGGGCCCAGGCAGCGTGCCGCCGCAGACTCGCTGGCAGATGCTATTGGACTCGAACTCAAGGGGATTGTCTCCCAGGCCGTGCTCGACACCCTGGAAGACAGAGAATCACATTACCTCACCACTATTCTAGAGAAGAGCGTTTTTTTAATTGAGTCGGTGGTGATTACGCCGCAGGACAAAGAGGCAGCTGGCTCACTTGAGAAGTTTCTGCGGCTGCATACGGAGATCGACCCCGGCTTTCGAACACAGTTTTTTCACTCCATCCTTGAGAAAGAATACCGCTCGGCCCGAGGCGCATCGGCACTGGTCTCGCCAGAGATGCAGCCCTCGGTGCAGTTCAATGAGGCGAGCCTTGAGACGCCAAGCACCGAAGAGGCATTTCAGATCTCACTGCGTGGAAGGCGCGTGTCATACGCCGCGGCGGTTACGCTCACGGGCCCCGTAGCCCGAACAAGCGCCCCCGCCCAGGCGGCCCAAAAGGCTGGAAAACAGGCAGCAGGACAGGCTGCGCCCAAAATGGCCGATGCCGATCCGGCAGACGGGAACAGGGGTGAGCCCTTTCTTGGCAGCGCCAGCGGGCAGGCTGCCTGGGCGAGCAAGGAGTCGACAGCCGAAGGGCGCATGGCAAAGCCGGGCGGGCAGCCTGAAACCCTTGTGCTGAAGATTCACGATGCCCAGGGGGAGCGTATCGTGCACAGCCAAAGCCCGGTGCTGCTCGGCCGCGAATCTCCGGCGGGGCAGGAGCTCGGAGCCTTACAGTTTGTCCCAGTCATCGGCACCTATGTCTCTCGGCGACACCTGGTGATCGTCAGCATTGCAGAGGACACCTATTTTTTTCTGCACGATGCGGCAACCCTCTCCTGCCAGACTGCCAACGGACAACTCCTGCGGCCAGGAAGCCTGTATTCCCTGGCGCGTAATGCGGAGGTGCAGCTCATCTTTGGCGTAACCACCGAGGCGCGGTCTGTCTCCCCCGATGCAACCCGCGCCGCAGAGTTTCCCATCATCGAGATCAGCAGACTGCGAGGGGAACACCGTGGCCCGAGTCAGGCAACCCCAAGGCCAACGCGCGTCTAGCCTCGAACGTCCAGCAACTAAGCCAAGAGATGTCTTTTGCAGCATGCCAAGGGTCGGATGATGCCTAGGCTTACCGCCCTCTCCTGGGGGCTTCTCATCAATGCGGCTGAGCCCGGCTCATTGCATGCCATGGGCTTCGATGCCTTTGCAACCGCGGCCCCGCAGCAACCGGTCTTTGTCTTAAGTGACGGTGCCAACGGCACTCCCCGTGGCGGAGACTTCGCCCGCGCCTTGGTCGGACATTTTCTCGAATACTTTTCGGGCCCGGTTCTAAAAGGAGATCTCGCGCCAGACCGCCCAGGGGTGGACCTCGCCGCTATAGGCATGCACCTTGACCAACTCGGCGCAGGCCTTGATCAAGAGTTTGAAGCGTCTGCTGCCACCCTTACCGCAGCCCGATTTTTTGAAGGCCAGTTGCAGCTCTTGCATGTGGGCGATAGCTATGTCCTGGCGTTTCGTCGTCAGCCCTTTTTGGGCTGGCGGCAGGCCACGAGCCTGGGTCGGCACCAAGACGCCCGGGGAAGACCAACCCAGCTCATTGGATCGCCGGTGCCAGTGCGCCCCTTCTGGTATGAGTCAACAGCAACAGGCGACTGGGTTATTGCATTAATGACCGATGGCGCCGGAGACTTTCTGTCAGCCACCGATCTTCTGGAGCAGCTGCGTCTGGTCGGTAGCGCGCAGCCGAGCCAAGAAGACCTCAACTACTGTGCCCAGTGCCTTGGCCAGCTGGCGCTTTCCCGGCAGAGCGATGATGACATCTCGGTCTGTCTGATATGGATGCGCCTGGAGTAGCCATGGCCTTGGACAAGACACCGCGACCTGAGCGGATTGCAGAGGCAGGCACCGATTTCGTCAAGACCTTTGAAGACGCATATCTTCTTTCGCGAGAACTCCAGCTGCTCACCGACCTTGGCCAACGAGGTGCGCCGGTTCCTAGGGTATTGGCCACCGACTATCAGGCGTGCACCATTACGATGACCCATGGCGGCATTGCGCTCACGGAGGAACTTGCCCAGATAGGCAGCCGCTATGCAGACAGGCTCTCCTGGCTGAGAACCACGGGGCCAGACATACTCACCGCAATACTGGCGGTTTGTCACCATGGGGTCTACCACCTTGACCTAGCCTGTCGCAATATTCTGGTCTCTAAAGGCAGGCCGATGATCGTCGACTTTGGCCTTGCCCTGTGCAGCCGCTTACCGCTGCAGAAGCCGCTCTGGTTAATACCGTCGGAAAAGCTGCACCATCCGGAACTCATCGCAGTCCTTCGGGCAGACTGGAACGACTTCTTTTTGCACTCCCCAGAGCTTCGCGACTACTGCGCGCGCCATGGGCTAGCCTGCCCCCCGCCATTAACCAACGGGCTCGCCCTTCCGGGATCGGCCTATTCCGGCTACTGGCCCTCCACCCTGCGGGCCAACACCATTACGAATCCGATGGCCCTGGTTGCCTATAACCTTGGCGCCTTGCTCGAAGAAATTATCGAACGTCTGGAGATTACGGGCCCGGATGCCCAGGCGGTGGGTCTCATCAAAAATCAACTGCAGTCGCTGTCTGACAAAACCCCGGCGCTGCAGCGAGTCACTGAGGCGGTCTCTGCGCTGCAAGACTTGGGGGGAACACCACGACCCAGCGCAAGGCGCACCGAGTCTGCCTCGGCACCAAAGGAACCGGTTGCCCAGGATGGCCTGAATGAAACGAGGCCAGCGCCTAAACCGGTACTCTCGCCAACAGTGAAATCCGGCGGGCTCTGGCCGCCAGCGGCGGGGCTGCATTGGCCCACACGGGCAGCGGCGGTCTGTCTGAGCCTTGCGGGGTTTGCCTTAATCGACTCAGCCTACCGCCAAACGGGCGCGGTTCTTGGCGACACGGCCTTTATTTCCGCGCTCGTGGTTATGGCTGCAGCAATAGCCCTTGTCTTTACTTTGGCATTCTCGCGGGGGCTTCTGGCCCAACGCATGCTAGGCCTCGTGCTGTCGGTTCTCTCGCTGCCCTTTATTGTGGAACTCTGGGATCAAGGGGCGTCGATCCTGCAGGCAGGCATGCCTCTAGTGGCGCTGTCCATCGGCCTGGTTCTCGCAGTCGCGCTCCCCCAAGAATAAGCGAGCACCTTCGAAGCGCAGCCGCCGCTCCAAGAACGAAGGGCCCTGGGTGCCAATCGCTCGGGCCCTGCAAGCATTTCGCTCGGGCCCTGCAGGAGATTCGCGACTCCACCTTCGTTCCGTCGCAAATAACCCCTGCAGTCCCTCGGGCTACGCACCGTAAATAGCTGCCGCGTACCACCCAAAGCGCAGCTGCCGCTCCAAGCACGGAGGGCCGGGGAGCACATGAACGGGCGGCCGACGAGCGTGCCTGCCTTTCGCGAGGCGACGACCGGTCATGGGCTAGACCGGCCTGATTCATTACCACATGCTGGGCAAAAGCGCCGTCATCGAGATATGTCATGATCAAATGATGTCTTCCTCTCTAAGCTCTTCTAAACGCTGGGTCATTCCGGCCATACTGGCTGCGGGCATTTTAGGATTTGTGCTGCTCAATGTGCTCAAGCCCCGGCCAGTAGTGCAGCCCACCATCAAGCCCCCACCGCTTGTGCAGGTCGAGACCGTCAGCGCTGCCCCAGGTGGCATTCGTATTGGTGGCAGTGGGGTCGTTAAACCACGGCATGAGCTCATCATTGCGGCGGAGGTTTCCGGGAGGGTGTCTGAGGTGCATCCGAAGCTGCTGGCGGGAGGGCAGTTTGCCCGAGGTGATCGGTTGATCAGCCTTGATCCCGCACCCTTTAACGCCGCACTTGCCCAGGCCCAGGCTGATCTGGCCAGTGCCCAGGCCAGCCTGCGGCTTGCCGATCAGCTCTACACCAGAACCCAGGACCTGATTGCCAAGGGCTTTCTCTCGCAGCAGACACTTGACGAGCGCACCAGCCAGCGCGATCAGGCCGCAGCAGCGCTGGCGCGGGCGCAGGCCCTGGTGGATACGCGCACCATCGACCTCAGGCGCAGTCAGATCGCTGCTCCCTATTCAGGAATAGTGCTGTCACAACGGGTGAGCCCCGGAGAAATTGTCCAGCCCGGCCGTGAACTGGCGCGCGTCTTTCCAAGCGACCGTCTGGAGGTAACCGTTTCGCTGACCGATCGCGACTTCGCCCTGCTGGGTGATGTCTGGCGAAAAGGGGCATCTGCTGCCCGCCAGGGCCAGCAGCCCTTGGCCGAGGTGTTGGTAAACCACGGGGGCCAGAGCCTACGGTGGCCAGCTCGAGTCGACAGGGTAGAGGCGGCCGTGGACCCCACAACCCGCACGTTTAACGTGGTGGTAGCGGTGGAGAACCCGTGGCTAAGCCTCAGGCCCAATGACGATGCGGCTTCGAGCCAGCCCCCATTGCTGGTGGGGATGTTTGCCCAGGTGGAGATTGAGGGGCTTCGGCCAGAGCCCTTTGCCCGCATCCCCCGCAAGGCAGTCCGCGAGGGCCAGCAGATCTGGGTGCTGGATGACCAGCAGACCCTGCGCATCTATCCCATCCGGCTGCTCTATGAGTCTGACCAGACCGCCTACATCGCACTGCAGGGGCTACCGGGGCGATTCCAGTTGATCACCTCAGATCTTCAGGTGCCGATTGCGGGAATGAGGCTGCGTACCCAGGAGCCAATAACCAAAGGCCCTCCAGGCTAGGGTCTGCTCGTATGAATGGACTCATTGCCTGGATGGCCCGCCATCCGGTTGCTGCAAACCTGCTAATGGTGCTTATTCTGCTGGCGGGGCTGCTCAGTGCTCTGGCCATGAAGCAGGAGGTCTTCCCTCTCATCGAACTCGATGTCCTGGAAGTTCGCGTAGCCTACCCGGGAGCGGCGCCTGACGAGATTGAAGAGGCGCTGCTGCGAAAGATTGAGGAGCAGCTCGAAGGAATGGCCGGCATAGAGCGCATAACCTCAATTGCGGCTGAAGGCACAGGCGTTGTACGTGTTGAACTGCGTAGGGACGAGGTGGCCGCGAATCGGCTTGATGACGTTAAGTCGGCCGTTGACCGTATCAGCCTGCCCGCCGAAGTTGAAACGCCTTCTGTGCGACAACTGATCAGCAAGCAGCGGGTGGTAGACCTTGTGCTCTATGGAGACCAGTCGGAACGCTCCCTGCGGGAGCTGGCGCATCAAGTAAAAGAAGACCTCTCACGCACCGCTGGAGTCTCGCTCGTGCAGGTAGCCAACGTGCGCAGTTACGAGGTTTCTGTGGAAGTATCACAAGACACCCTACGCGCGCTTGGCCTGACTCTGAATGATGTGGCGGCAACCATTCGGCGAGGCAGCCTTGACCTGCCAAGCGGCGAGATCAAGGCCGACGGCGAGTCGATACTGCTGCGCGCAAAGGGTCGGCGCTACGACCGGGCAGACTTCGAGCAACTGGTCGTCGCCTCCTCGGCAACAGGCACCGCTGTGCGTCTACGCGATATCGCGCATATTAATGATGGTTTTCGCGATGAAGACCTGATTATTCGGTACAACGGCAAGCCCGCTGCCTTTGTCCGTGTTTTTCGGGTTGGCGACGAGAAGGTGCTCTCGGTCATTGGCCGGGTGAAAGACTACCTAGAGCAGAACCTAAGGCCAAACCTGCCGCCCGATGTCTCGGTTGCATTCTGGCGGGACGACTCGGTGGAGTTTAAGAACCGTATTGAGCTTTTGATCAAAAACGGGGTGATCGGGCTTCTTTTGGTGATGGCCGCCCTGACCCTGTTTCTGGATTTACGACTTGCCTTCTGGGTGTCTCTGGGGATATTCGTCTCTTTCATCGGCACCTTTGCCGTTATGCCCTGGCTGGGCATCTCTTTAAACATGATGTCGCTCTTTGCCTTTATTCTGGCTATTGGCATCGTGGTCGACGATGCTATAGTGTCGGCAGAGAACATCTGGTCGGAGAATGAACGCGGCACGCCCGAGGTAGATGCGGCGGTGGCCGGCGCGCAACGAGTGGCGATACCGATCATTCTGGCGGTGTCGACCACCATTGTGGCCTTCGTACCGCTGTTGTTTACCCCAGGCACCACAGGAAAGTTTCTGTTTCAGATTCCAGCCATCATCATTATTGTCGTGGCTATTTCGGTGATTGAGGCCATGTTTATTCTGCCGCATCACCTCGCCCACTTAAAGGTCGTTGGCTATGCCCCCAAGAACTGGGCAAGCCGAAAGCTCTTTGCGATACGCCAGTCCTTTGATGCGGGCCTGCGGCGGTTTACCGAGTCCGCGCTGCGGCCTGCCCTTGTCTACGCCACGCGTCGCTATGGGGTAATCATTGCTGCCTCCATCAGCATATTTCTGCTTACCCTGGGAACCATCAGCTCCGGGCTGCTGCGGTTCTCGTTCTTTCCGCAGGTCGAGGGCCGGTATGTCACCGCCTCTTTGGAGCTCAGTCCTGGCAGCACGGCAGAGGCAACACTGCGTATGGCCCAGCGCATTGAGCAGGCAGGCCTTGCAGCCGCGCGCAGTCTGCCCGACCCTAGCGGAGAGGCGCTGGTTCAGGCGGTCTATCTGAATGTGGGACGCCCAGAGGTCAGTGGGCCGGGAGAAGTAGGCGCCCTTGGTCTCGGGCAGGGTAATAAGGCATCGGTTGTCTTCGAGCTGCTCGACCCCGAGTCACGCACGGTTACGGCAAAAGAATTTGAGCTCGCCTGGCGCGAGGCCGCCGGGCGGCCGGAAGGACTGCGAAAGCTCACCTTTGCCTCGAACGTGATTCAGCTGGGATCACCGATTCAGATTGATGTCTCAGCACCAAGCCCCGAGGAGCTAGGCCAGGCCATCGCCCAGATTGAGCAGTCCTTGGCCGAGATGGCGGGAGTGTTCGATATCCGTAATGACCAGCAGCCGGGAAAGCAGGAGATTCAGTTTCAGCTCAAGGCCTCGGCCCAGGCGCTTGGCCTCACCCTTGATGCCGTCTCGCAGCAGATGCGCGCCGCCTTCTTTGGCTCGGAGGCCGTGCGGATTCAACGCAGGCGCGACGAGGTGCGGGTCTATGTCCGGCTTCCATCCAGTGAGCGCGAGAGCCTGGCAAGCCTGGCCAACACCCGGATTCGCACACCCGCCGGGGCCTTTGTTCCTCTGCATGAGGTGGCTGAACTACGCATGGGCAATAGCCCCTCTACCATCATCCGGCGTGACGGCCGCCGAATATCCACCATCTTTGCCGAAGTCGATAGCCGCGTTGTGACAGGCCAGCAGGTAAACGAGCAGCTGATAAAAGAGGTCTTCCCCGAGGTCTTGCAGCGTATTCCTGGGTTTCGTTATGCCATGGGGGGCGAACAGGGCGAGCAGGGCAAGACCCTTCCTGCCCTTGCCAAGAATTTTGTACTGGCAGTTTTTTGTATGTATGCCCTTTTGGCACTGGCATTTCGCTCTTATGTACAGCCCTTGATCGTACTGGTGTCTATTCCGTTCGGGCTGGTGGGCGCGGTGATTGGGCATCTCACCATGGGGCTATCTATGGGCCTTACAAGCCTGTTTGGCATCATTGGCCTGGCCGGCATCATCGTCAACGGGTCACTGGTGCTTATAGACTTTATCAACGAACAGAAGCAGCGCACGGCCGATACCGCAGAGGCCATTGTGCAGGCCTGTATGAGCCGGTTTCGGCCCATTTTGCTCACGGCGATCACCACCTTTCTGGGCATATTCCCATTAATTATCGAGCGCAGCATACAGGCCCAGTTCCTGATTCCCCTTGCGGTGTCGATTGGCGTGGGCGTGCTGATAGGAACTGCCCTACAGATGCTGCTTACCCCGGCCCTGGTTATGGCCCTTGAAGACTTTCAGAAGCGTCTGCAAACCAGAAAAGGCGCCGCAGGAAGTCTTTAAAAGAGCAGGAGGGCGAGGCGAAGGTTATTGGGGGGCATTAAAGCCCTCTCGCATCGACTTCGAGGTCTCCCGGAACCGCTGCTGATGCTCGCAGATGGCCGTGAGGGTAACCTTGGGCCTAACATCGGCCTCATCGCCCTCAAAGTCGAAACCGGGAAACCTACTGTTGGCCACGAGCTTTACCCTGCGGCCCGTGTAGGCAAGTAATCGGGCCTTACCACCCGAAAACGCCGCCTGCGGGCCATTGGGCATTGCCCGCACCATAAATACGCTGTCCGGAAGCTCGCAGCGATTTTCCAGGGTCACCTGTACCTCGATGAGTACTGGACCTCCAATACGGCTAAAGACTTGAAAATAAAAGAAAAGGCCGCCCAAAATCACCAAGACGGCTACCAAAAGCCCCACAAGGACTTTTTTCAGAATATTGGTGTCAATATCGTCTACATCCATGGGTATTAGGGTACCACTTGATTTTCACCCCCCCCCACAGGGGAACACTCGGGCCTACAATACACGCTCGGGCCGTCATGAAAAAAGCCTCAACACCATATTTTGGTCCGATTGCTGCGGGGGGCAGACATGGAGACGGACTGTAAAACGTCGATCGGCGTTGTTATTAATCAAGAGATCATCCCGCGTCTGCTAGAGGCGCATCAGGCTGGTCCGTCGGCTGAGGCTAGCCCGATTTCCCGGCAGGTGGGTCCGGTGTCCGAGGATGTTGTGCGCTTTGCAAGCCTGTGTGTCTCGGGAAGACCAGGAGAGGCGCAAGAGTTCAGCAACCAGATCATCCAGTCTGGAATGTCCGCAGAAACCGTGTTCCTGGATCTGATCGGCCCTGCGGCCCGCTACCTGGGCGCGCAATGGGAACAAGACCAGTATGACTTTGTACAAGTTACCCAGGGGCTGATACGTATGCACGAGATCACCCACCGATTGGGCTACGACTACCTTTCCGGCCCCCAGGAGCCAGGCCTTAGTCATCGTATCCTGCTCTCAAGCGCCCCCGGTTCCCAGCATATTCTGGGCCCAGTCATGATCTCAGGATTCTTTCGCAAGGCCGGCTGGCAGGTGGTTCTCGAGATTTCCTCGCAGCGTTCGGCCCTTGTCCATACCCTTGCCCACGAATGGATCGACATCGTCGGCATATCAGTCTCTACCCAAAACCAGCTCAACGACTTGGCGGGTCTGATTACTGCACTGAAGGCAAGCGCAAAGAATCCGCAACTGGGGTTTCTGGTGGGGGGCGCCATCTTTGGTATACAGAATATCTCTGAGTCCTCTCCGCTGCTCGCAGGTGCCAAAATTTGCAGCGACCCCGCCAAGGCTGTGGCACTTGCCGAGACCATGCTGGGCTAGCCAGCCCAAAAGCTCGTTGCTCCACGGCATTTGTGCAGCCTGCCTTCATGGCGAAGACCATCCATGGCATAGTGCTATTGCAATAACAAAAATTCATAGGGAGCAGCCAAACCATGGGGCCAGTGTCTTAGCAGATTCTGCTGTTTATCATTCACACCCTTGAGTGGATGGGAATTCTTGTCATCTCACTGACCGCCGTCCGTGCCTTTGTTCTTTATCTGATACGGCGGTTTGACTTCAGCGATGAAAACATCAAGGTGATGCTGGCAAAGGCGCTTGCCGTTGGCCTGGAGTTTAAGCTTGGGGCAGAGATCCTTAAAACCGTCATGGTGCAGACCCTCGACGAGGTAGCCATGCTCGGGGCCATTGTTATTTTGCGGGTTATTCTGACCTATGTCATTCACTGGGAAATCCAGTCGCATGAGAATAGAAAGATGAGCAGGCCCATTGCCTCCTCACCCTCCCAATAAAGGAGTAATTGCCATGTTTAAAAATATCCTTGTACCCATTGATGGGTCAGATCTTTCTAAAAAAGCCATGAAAAAGGCAGTAGCCCTTGCCAAGAGCACATGCCCCAAGATAACTGGGTTTCACGTAACGCCCGAGTACAAGTTCAACTACTACAGTGAATACATACCCTCTAACTATGTGCCCATTGAGGAAATGCAAGCCCATGCCAAAAAAACTGCCATGGGCTATCTGTCTACACTGCAGAAGGCATGCGAAACCGCGGGTGTGAAATGCAGCGTCTCCTATGAGACCAGCGACTTTCCCGCAGACGCGATTGTTAAAGCGGCCGAAAAAAGCAAATGCGATCTTATCGCCATGGCCTCGCACGGCAGAACCGGCCTGGTGAAGCTGATGCTTGGCAGCGAAACCCAAAAGGTACTCGCCCAGGCATCGATGCCGGTGCTTGTGCTGCGCTAAGAACTGCGATCAGGCAGGGCCATGGGCCCTGCCTCACCCACGGCGTCTTTCTGGCTAAACGGGTAGGCTAGCCGCACCGCATC
>VGHK01000032.1 GCA_016868305.1 Betaproteobacteria bacterium
CAAAAGTTGAAGTTCTTTGGCGCGTAATACTCTGAGAGGTGCGCCTTGTAGAGCGAGATAAGCGGAAACCGGCGGTCTACCCAGCCGAGAAGTCCGGTAGCCTGCGCAACTTTTTCTGCTGCCATGTGGTTGTGCCTTTACAAAGTAAGCAAATAAGGATTTCGGTGGGCGAAGTAAGGATGAAGCCGGCGATGAGAATCCGGGCCAGAGGCTCCTAGGCCTCTCCCTGCTCGTCTTTACCAATCAGGATGCTGGCATCTGTTAAGAACATGTGACGCGGAACCTCGAGGTTATCGGGGGCAGGCTTGTTGGCATAGACCCGCCCTGCCATGTCGAAGGTGGAGCCATGGCAAGGGCAGAAGAAACCGCCCGGCCAGTCAGGGGCAATGCCCGAGGCGGCCCCCGTGGTAAAGGCACTTACCGGAGAGCAGCCCAAATGAGTACAGATACCAACGGCTACCAGAAACTCGGGCTTAATAGACCGATGCTGGTTTTTTGCATAATCGGGGGTGGGATAGTCTGTACGATTTGACCCTGGATCGGCCAACTGCCCATCGGCCTTAGCAAGGCTCTCAAGCATCTCAGGGGTGCGGCGCACGATCCAGACAGGCTTACCCCGCCATTCCACAATCTTTACGCCCCCCACTGGAATATCACCAATATCGACCTCAACGGGAGCGCCGGCAGAGCGCGCCTTTTCGGAAGGGGCCATGGAGCCCAGGAAAGGTATCGCAACGGCAGCGGCCGCAACGCCCCCTGTGGCGCCACAGGCAATCATCCAGGTACGACGAGCCTCGGCTGGGCCAGCGCCCAGCTTAAAAGACTCCGCCTCAGTGACAGCGGAGGACAGACCGAGCATGGGAGAAGAGGTGTTTTGAGAGGCGGATGAAGACATAGGGTTTAACCTTAGATTTGCAATCGACTTAGTAGCGGATTGTATCCCAGCCAACCGGTCTAAATCCAGAGATAATGAGCCATGGTACGCAGACTATGGCTTTTGTTCGCCCAGGCCACAACGCTTGCCCTAGCGGTTTTGTTCGTGGTCGCCACTCTCAGGCCGCAGTGGCTAAGCCAGCTTAGCCAAGGTCAGGGGGAACTGCGGCTCATAGAGCCGGCCCAGCCTGAGCTCTCCGCAAGCCTGCTTCAGAGCACCAGCCCAGCGCCTGCATCCAGCCTTCGGGAGGCGGCCGCAAGGGCAATGCCCGCGGTGGTCTATGTCTTTACCCGCCAACGGGTTGAGGCGCCCCCGCCGCACCCCTTTCTGAACGACCCGCTCTTTCGCAGGTTCTTCGGTGACCAATTCCCCATGCCACGCGGCAATGGCGCCCCCCAGGCTTCTGGCCTCGGCTCTGGGGTAATTGTGAGCCCAGAGGGCTATATCCTCACCAATCACCATGTCATTGAAGGATCCGAGCAGATCGAGGTGGCCCTTGCCGATGGCCGACGGGCGAGCGCTCGCCTAGTGGGCACAGACCCCGAAACCGACCTAGCGGTTCTCAAGATCAGCCTAGATGCCTTGCCGGTGATTCGGTTCGGACGGCCCAGCGAGATCCGGGTGGGCGATACCGTGCTTGCCATCGGAAATCCCTATGGTGTGGGGCTTACCGTAACCCAGGGAATTGTCAGTGCACTCGGGCGTAATCAGCTCAACATCAATACCTTTGAGAACTTCATCCAGACCGACGCCGCGATTAACCCAGGCAACTCCGGCGGGGCCTTAGTCGACGCACATGGCGACATGGTGGGCATTAACACCGCCATCTATTCGCGTGGCGGCGGAAGCATTGGCCTTGGCTTTGCCATCTCTGCCGACATGGCAAAGCAGGTGATGGAAAGCCTCATCCGCACCGGGCGGGTAAGCCGAGGCTTTATCGGTGTCGAGCTTCAGGATGTCAACCGTGAGATAGCGGAGAGCTTTAAGCTTCCCAAGGTCGAGGGCAGTATTGTGGCCACAGTACAGAACGGGGGTCCTGCCGATCGGGCAGGTATCAAGGCGGGCGATGTGGTGGTCCGGGTAAACGACCAGCCAAGCCGCAACACTGCCGAAGTACTGGCGCTGGTGGCCGCGCTGCAGCCGGGCCAGAAGGCTGAACTGGGCATCATTCGCAATGGAAAACCCAGCCTCTATGAGGTTACAGTAACAGAGAGGCCAGCAAGGCCTGCAGCCGCCAGTGGCCGGCCATAGCTACCGAACTCGGGGCTATTCGCGCGCCGTTAAAGGCTAGGTTTCAGGGGTTCCTTCAGAAGACGGCTTTTGCTCTGGCGTCGTCCATCGGGCGAGGAAAAGGCCAAACTGATAAAGCAGGCACAAAGGAATCGCGAGCATCAGCTGCGAGATAACATCGGGGGGGGTTACGATCGCCGCCACAACAAAGGAAAGCACAACAAAGTAGGGCCAGAAATCGCGCATCTTCTGTAGCGAAACGATGCCCATGCGCACCAGCACCATCTGCACCACCGGTGTCTCAAAAGAAAGTCCGAACACCAGAAAAAGGCTCAGGGCAAAGCTCAGGTATTTATCGATATCGGTCGCCATCTGCACCCCTTCGGGGGTGTAGCTCGAGACAAACCCGAAGACTGCTGGAAACACAAAGAAGTAGGCGAAGGCCATGCCCACCAGAAAAAGCAGGAAGCTTGACAACACAATCGGCAGGGCAAGGCGTTTTTCATGCAAGTACAGGCCAGGGGCAATGAACGCCCAGGCCTGATAGAGCACATAGGGAAGGGCAATCACAAAGGCAACCAGCATGGTGATCTTGATAGGCACAAAAAACGGTGCCGTCACATCGGTGGCAATCATGCTGCTGCCCGCCGGCAATACGGAAATTAAAGGGTCTGCAAAGATGCTGTAGATCTGTGGGGCCCAGTAGACCAGTGCCAGAAACACCGCCAGAATGGCCAGTACCGATCGAATCAATCGGTCTCGCAGCTCCACGAGGTGGGTCATAAAGCCCTCCTCCTGTACCACCGGGGTGTCGCCAGGAGTCGTCTGCCGAGACTCCGGCTCGTTGGGTGCGGTCATAGTGGCCTTAGAGGTCGCGAGGGCGCTTTACCAGAAAGCGACGCCGCAGACGCGCCCGCACCCGGTCTCGCACACGCAGGTCTGCCTGCTCCTGTGTCCAGGACCGAGCAGGCGCCCCAATGAAAAGCCCGGATTTCTTGTCATAGACCGAAGAGAAGTCATCAAGCCCAGAAGATACCTCACTGCCCAGGGCCTGGGCCTCAGCCTCAAGCCCCGACACCGTCTTCTCGATGGAGGCGCCAAGGTCAGAGACCGACTGTTGTACCTTGCGCAGCTCTTCAAGTTCCATTTGCCGTTGAATGTCGCCCTTGACATCGGCCACGTAGCGCTGCGCCCGACCGAGCAAGGTGCCCACGGTGCGCGTAACCACAGGCAGGCGCTTTGGGCCAAGGACGATCAGGCCCACCCCGGCAATCAGCAAAAGCTCTGAGAAGCCGATGTCAAGCATAACGACCCTAGACCAAGGGCCGGAGCCCAGTGGCCTTAGCTACCCGCGCTCGTCTTATCCTTTGCCTGAACATCAATTGTCTGGGGAGCCTCTACCCGCTGGCTTGTCTGCCCCTCAGCAGGCTTTTCTTCCGCGCCACCATCCTTGAGGCCATCTTTAAACCCCTTAACCGCACCACCGAGGTCTGACCCCAGGTTGCGCAGCTTTTTGGTGCCAAAGACAAGAAGAACGACGAGCAAGACAATCAGCCAATGCCAGATACTAAAAGTGCCCATAAGGTTACTCCGAGAGGGACGAGCGTCTTAAAAGGATGCTGAGGCGCCCAGGGGGGCTTGGCCACCCATGAGATGCATGTGAAGATGATACACCTCTTGCCGCCCCACCTTGCCAGTGTTCACGATCAGTCGAAACCCCTCTGGCGAGCCATGATCGCGTGCCAGGGCAGTCATGCGAACCATCATGCGCCCAAGTAAGGGCGCATGTTCTGCCTGGGCCTCCTGAAGCGATGCGATATGCAGTTTCGGGATGACCAGAAGGTGCAAAGGGGCACGCGGCGAGATATCGTGAAATGCCAGCATTTCCTCATCTTCGTAAGCCTTCTTGGCGGGGATCTCTCCCGCCGCGATTTTGCAAAATAGACACTGCATGGTTCTTACTCCGTTCTATCAATCGTCTTGGTTTGTTAGCGTTTGCTAGCCGTCGCTACGACCGTCTCGTACCTGGGCCTGGCGGGCGGCCTTCTCATCAAGACCAGAGAGCCCCTCACGGCGAACCAGTTCGTCGATTACCTGCTCCGGGCGCAGCCCATACTGGGCAAGCATCACCAGGCAATGAAACCACAAGTCGGCGGTTTCAGAAACAATACGCTCGGCTTGTCCGTCTTTACATGCCATCACAGTCTCGGTGGCCTCTTCGCCGATTTTTTTTAGCACAGCATCCGGGGCCCGCTGCAGCAGACGTGCCACATAACTCTTTTCGGGGTCAGCCAGTCGTCGCTGGTCTATCACATCGGCTAGTCGGCACAGTGCCTCGGTCTGGCCCATAGGCCCCGCGGCCGCGGCCATTGGTGCCAGTGCCGATGATGCCGATGCTGAACCCGACGCCGTTGTGCTGCCGCCCTGCCCGGCAGCCGCTGCAGGGTCTCGGGCATAGATCTCGTCTGGATCTTTGAGCACCGGGTCGACCACCCGCCAGCAGTCAGGCTCCCAGCGCGAATAAAAACAAGATGCACGCCCGGTGTGACAGGCGATGCCCCCCGTCTGCGTAACCTGCAAAAGAATCACATCCCCATCGCAGTCGATACGAACCTCATGCACGGTCTGGGTGTGGCCAGAAGACTCCCCCTTTTGCCACAGCCTGCCTCGGGAACGGGAAAAGAAGACCGCCTGACCAGATGCGATGGTTTGCGAAAGCGCCTCACGGTTCATATGCGCAACCATCAATACCCTCTGGGTTGCCCGGTCTTGAACAATGGCTGGCACGAGCCCTTGGGCATCAAAACGCACCTGGTCAATCCATGCGGACACAGATTCCTCTCTCAGACATGTACTGCTTGGCCTCGCCCACGGTATGCTGGCCGAAATGGAAGATGCTCGCGGCCAATACGGCATCTGCTGCGCCAAGGGTAACGCCGTCCACCAAGTCTTGCAGGCTACCGACACCCCCAGAGGCTATCACCGGCACATGTACCGCCTCAGAGACAGCTCGGGTAAGGGTCAGATCAAACCCGCTGCGGGTACCGTCCCGATCCATGCTGGTAAGTAAAATCTCGCCTGCCCCAAGGTCGCAGACCTTCTGTGCCCATTGAACAGCATCTAACCCCGTGGGCTGTCTGCCACCATGGGTAAACACCTCCCAGCCGGCCCCGGGGTCTTGCGGGTTACGGCGTTTGGCATCAATCGCCACAACAATGCACTGCGATCCAAACCGATGGGCGCCCGCAGCGATAAGCTCTGGGCTGCGCACCGCTGCCGTGTTGATGCTGATCTTATCGGCCCCGGCATGCAAAAGCCTCTGCACGTCTTCTGGGGTGCGAACACCTCCGCCCACGGTCAGCGGGATAAATACCTGATTGGCAACGGCCTCGATCATAGGGAGAATCAGATCTCTCTGGTCGGAAGAGGCGGTGATATCGAGAAAGGTGATCTCGTCTGCGCCCTGCGCGTCGTAACGACGGGCGACGGCTACGGGATCACCCGCGTCACGCAGCTCTAGAAAGTTGGTTCCCTTCACCACCCGGCCGGCATTGACATCAAGGCAGGGAATGATGCGTTTGGCAAGCACCGCAGACCCTAAGGCGCGAAGGAGTCTGCAAGGGAAAGGGCCTGAACAAAGTCAAGCCTGCCCTCATACAAGGCGCGACCCAGGATCGCGCCCATCACCCCCTCTTGTTCGACCGCACAGAGCTGCCTAATGTCGTCGATTCCGGCAACGCCGCCCGAGGCGATAATCGGTATACGCACCGACTGGGCAAGCCTTACCGTGGCCTCAAGGTTCACCCCGGTAAGCATCCCGTCTCTACCAATGTCGGTATACAAAATGGCCTCCACCCCGTCGTCTTCAAATTTTTGGGCAAGGTCGACCACCTCGTGGCCAGAGAGCTTACTCCATCCATCGGTGGCCACCCGGCCATCTTTGGCATCAATCGAGACGATGATATGGCCCATAAAGGCGGCACAGGCATCCTTCAGCAGCCCTGGATTTTTTACCGCAGCCGTGCCGATGACGACATAGCTGACACCGTCATCAAGCATGCGCTCAATGGTTTCTAGGTCACGAATTCCGCCGCCTACCTGAACAGGAATATCGCCAGCCGCTTTAATGATCTCGCGCAGTGCCAGCTCGTTTTTGGGGCGCCCGGCCACAGCGCCATTGAGATCGACCACATGTAACCTGCGGGCACCCTGGGTAATCCATTGGCTGGCCATGGCTGCAGGCTGATCGGAAAATATCGTGGCATCAGCAAGGTCACCCTGACGAAGGCGCACACAGCGACCGTCTTTAAGGTCTATTGCGGGAATCAACTGCAGTGCCATAGCGTTAGCGTGAGAAAAAGCGTTTAGACCGGAGACCACTGTAGAAAGTTTGCCAGAAGTCGCAGGCCTGACTGGGCACTTTTTTCTGGGTGAAACTGGGTGGCGACAATGTTATCGCTGGCCACCGCACAGGTAAAGGAAATTCCATAGTCTGATGTCCCCAGCACATGCTCTGGGTTGGTGGGCTCGGCATGGTAGCTGTGCACAAAATAGAACCAGGCCCCGGTAGGGGCATGCAGACCAGCTATCACGGGATGCTCACAAACAAACCGCACCTTATTCCAGCCCATATGGGGCACCTTTAGGGGCCTGCCTTGGGCATCCACCACGCCCCTTGCGGCAGTAAAGCGCAGAACCTGGCCAGGAAGGATGCCCAGCCCTGGGGTGTCCCGCTCCTCGCTTGCCTCAAAGAGCATCTGCTCTCCCACGCAGATTCCCAGAAAGGGCTTGTTTCGAATCACCTCTTGAAGCGCGGGCATCAGCCCCGAAGCCGCCAGCTTCTCCATGCAGTCATTCATCGAGCCCTGCCCGGGAAATATCACCCGATCGGCCCTGCGCAGTTGATCAGGGTCACTCACCAGTGCCACGCCCTCTGGGTTCTCACCCAGATGCGCTAAGGCCGCCTGGGCCGCCCGCTCTACGCTGCGGAGGTTGCCCGATCCGTAGTCGACAATCGCGAGCAAATGGTTACAGGCTTCCTTTGGTGGAAGGAACGGCATCGGCAGCCAGACGCGGGTCAATGCTCACCGCCATACGCAAGGCCCTGGCAAAGGCCTTGAATATGGTCTCGCATTGGTGGTGGGCATTTTCGCCGCGCAGGTTGTCAATATGTAGGCTCACCTGGGCATGGTTTACAAACCCCTGGAAGAACTCGTGCACGAGATCGAGGTCGAACTGGCCCACAAACTGACGCTTCCAGGTGCAGTGAAACTCCAGGCCGGGCCGGCCAGACAGGTCGATCACGACCCGTGACAGGGCCTCATCCAGAGGCACATAGGCATGGCCATAACGGACAACCGCCTGCTTCTGGCCAATCGCCTTTGCAAAGGCCTGACCAAGGGTAATGCCGATGTCTTCTACGGTGTGATGGGCATCAATAGCAAGGTCGCCCTCGGCCCAGACCTTGAGGTCTATCAGGCCATGCCGGGCGATCTGATCGAGCATATGATCGAGAAAGGCAATGCCCGAATTCAGGTCCTTCTGTCCCGTGCCATCAAGGCCCATTTCTACCGAGATATGGGTCTCAGCAGTTTTGCGTGTGATCTGAGCGGTTCGCATTCGGCAATGATACAGTTCGCGCCATGAGCATGTTCTGGAGTTCTGTCGTGCATAGGCTTTCCCCTTATGTCCCCGGGGAGCAGCCCAGAGTCCACGACCTGGTCAAGCTCAACACCAACGAGAACCCCTACCCCCCCTCCCCCCATGTCCTTGCGGCACTAAGGGCCGAGTTGGCCAGTGACGGGGCCTCACTGCGCCTTTACCCAGACCCGGCCAGCCTAGCGGTGCGGCAGGCGGCGGCCGCCCCCTGGGGGCTGTCGGACGAAGAGGTTTTTGTGGGAAACGGCTCCGACGAAGTGCTTGCATTTGCCTTTCAGGCGCTGCTAAATCACCCCGACCAAGGGCCGCTTCTCTTTCCGGATATTAGTTATAGCTTCTATCCCAGCTACTGCCGACTCTACGGAATTGCCTTTGAGACCTTTGCGGTCGATGCACAGTTCGAGATCGCATTAGAGACGCTGCCCGCCCATATGGGCGGCCTTATTTTTCCGAATCCGAATGCCCCCACCGGCATTGCCCTTTCGCGCGACCGCATCTATCGGTTCTTACGCGACCGGCCGCAGCTCATGGTGGTAATCGATGAGGCCTATGTCGACTTTGGCGCAGACTCCTGTGTGGGCCTAATTCGAGAGTGTCCGAATCTTTTAATTACCCAGTCTTTGTCAAAGTCTCGGGCTCTGGCCGGCTTAAGGCTGGGCCTGGCCTTTGGCTCCGCCCCCCTGATTGCGGCCTTGATCCGGGTAAAGGATAGCTTTAACTCCTACCCGGTAGACCGGCTCGCCGGACTGGCCGCCGTAGAGGCGCTACGCGATACCCGCTGGCTCTCAGAGAATATCGCGCAGGTCGTGCATGACCGGCAGTGGCTGAGCCAAGCCCTAGAGGATCTTGGATTCTCGGTACTGCCCTCAAAGGCCAACTTCGTTTTTGCTCGCCATCCAGAGCATGCGGGCGCAGCCCTGCTCGAAAAGCTTCGGGAGAAAAAAATACTCGTGCGCCAGTTTAATCGGCCCCGGATCGCCGACTACCTGCGCATATCCGTGGGGACCCCCGCACAGTGCCAGACGCTAATAAAGGCAATGAAAGAGATTCTGGAGCGCCCGAGGGCTTAGCGCCCGTTACGCCCGAAGTGCCCTGTCGCGCCCCCGTATCGAGCGTTACGCCTCTGCGACCTCGGTGACTTCGGGGCGATCGACAAGCTCCATTAGTGCCATTGGGGCATTGTCGCCCTGACGAAATCCCCACTTGAGAATCCGGCAGTAGCCACCAGGCCGAGCCGCATACCGAGGGCCAATTTCGGCAAAGAGCTTAACCACCATGTCGCGGTCGCGCAGCCGATTAAAGGCCAGGCGCTTATTGGCAAGGCTCGGCGTCTTTCCGATGGTGATCAGAGGCTCAACCACCTTACGCAGCTCTTTGGCCTTAGGCAGGGTGGTGCGAATCGCCTCATGCCGAAACAGTGCATTGGCCATGTTGCGAAACATAGCGGTTCTGTGGCTTGAAGTGCGGTTAAGCTTTCTTAGTCCATGACGATGCCGCATGGCAATCTCCTTTAACGGTCTAGGCCAGCAGGCGGCCAGTTCTCGAGCTTCATGCCCAAGGTGAGCCCCCGCGATGCCAGAACTTCTTTAATCTCATTGAGTGACTTACGGCCAAGATTGGGTGTTTTGAGAAGCTCGTTTTCGGTACGCTGAATCAGGTCGCCGATGTAATAGATGCTCTCGGCCTTCAGGCAGTTAGCCGATCGCACGGTAAGCTCAAGGTCGTCCACCGGCCGCATGAGCATTGGGTCTACCTGGGCCGAGCGGCCGAGTTCGGCAGCAGGTTCAGCGCCTTCCAGGGCAGCAAATACCGAGAGCTGATCCACCAGGATGCGTGCGGCCTGACGCACAGCGTCCTCGGGCTCAATGACGCCTGTTGTCTCAACCTCGATAACCAGCCGGTCTAGATCGGTGCGCTGCTCGACCCGCGCGCTTTCCACGGTGTAGCTCACCCGGTGTACGGGCGAGAATGAGGCATCGAGAACAATGCGACCGATAGAGCGGGTCGCCTCATCGGTTAACTGGCGCATCGTTCCGGGAACATAGCCACGGCCCTTTTCTACGCGCAGCTGCAGCTCGAGCCGAACATCATCAGACAGGTGGGCAATAACATGATCCGGATTCAGAATCGAGACATCGTGAGGTAGCTCGAAGTCGGCCGCGGTAACCGGGCCTGGACCCTGTTTGCGCAGAGACAGCAGAACATCGCCACGGCCCTCGAGGCGAAAGACAACGCCCTTGAGGTTTAGCAGGAGATCAACGACATCTTCCTGAACACCCTCCATAGTGGAGTACTCATGCACAACCCCGGAGATCTGAACCTCTGTAGGTGCATAGCCCTCCATGGAGGACAACAAGACCCGACGCAGGGCATTACCCAGAGTATGGCCAAAGCCACGCTCAAAGGGCTCCATGACGATCTTGGCGGAGTTTTTAGAGATCGGTTCTACCTCAATAATGCGAGGCTTTAAAAAGGCATTCAGCATGGGGAGTCCTTTGACATAAGACCGAAGTCCAATTAGCGGGAATAAAGTTCGACGATCAGACTCTCGTTGATCTCGGAGGACAGGTCCGCGCGATCGGGTAGCTGCTTGAAGGTGCCTTCCATCTTTTTGGAGTCCACCGTGACCCAAGAAGGAAAGCCATTCTGCTCTGCGAGTTCTAACGAGGAGGCGATACGGCCCTGGCCACGGGATTTATCGGTGATGGCCACGATGTCATTGGGGCGTATCTGCGCCGAAGGAATATTCACGACACGGCCATTGACCATGACCGCACGATGGCTTACCAGTTGCCGCGCCTCGGCCCGGGTAGAGCCAAAGCCCATGCGGTACACCACGTTATCGAGACGAGACTCCAAGAGCTGCAAGAGGCTTTCGCCGGTATTGCCCTTTTGCGCAGAGGCCTTGGCAAAATAGCGGCGAAACTGCCGCTCAAGCATGCCATACATACGCTTTACCTTTTGCTTTTCGCGCAGTTGCTTTCCGTAGTCGGAGGTGCGGGCACCCGAAACACGGCCATGCTGGCCAGGCTTACTGTCCTGCTTGCACTTTGACTCTAGCGACCGACGGGCGCTTTTAAACCCAAGGTCGGTGCCTTCGCGACGCGATATCTTACAACGAGGACCTACATAACGTGCCACTTCGATTCCTTTCGAAAAACGGGGTCTGGTGCTACCAGAACCCCCGAAGTGTCTGGACACCAGGGCCCAGACGGTGGACTTAAAAGGGCCTTCACAGGGAAGGCAACGAACCTACAACCAGATTAAATACGGCGACGCTTTGGCGGACGACAGCCGTTATGAGGCACAGGGGTAACATCAGAGATCTGTGTCACCCGAATACCCAGCGCATTTAAGGCCCGCACCGTGGACTCGCGGCCCGGGCCTGGGCCCTTGATGCGTACCTCAATACTCTTGACACCACACTCCACAGCCACTTTGCCTGCAGCCTCTGCGGCCACCTGGGCTGCAAAAGGCGTGCTCTTACGGCTGCCTTTGAAGCCTGCACCACCAGAGGTGGCCCAGGACAGCGTATTGCCTTGCCGGTCGGTGATGGTAATGATCGTGTTGTTAAACGACGCATGGATATGTGCGACCGCGTCGGTAACGTTCTTGCGAACCTTTTTGCGCGTGCGCTGGGTGGTCGTGCCTGCATTAGCCATAGCGGATGTCCTTTATTTCTTAAGCGTGATGCTGCCCTTACGCGGGCCTTTGCGCGTGCGTGCATTGGTGCGGGTGCGCTGACCACGGACGGGAAGCCCCCGCCGGTGTCGCATACCGCGATAGCATCCGAGGTCCATGAGCCGCTTAATGGACATAGAGATCTCCCGACGGAGGTCTCCCTCGGTATTCACCTTGCCCACCTCGGCGCGCAGGCGCTCGAGTTCGTCGTCGGTGAGGTCTTTCACCTTCTTGTTAAATGGAACACCAGCAGCCTCGCAGATCTTGCGCGCCCTGGGCCGACCTATGCCATAAATGGCGGTCAGTCCGACGTCGGCATGCTGATGACTAGGAATATTAATGCCAGCGATACGAGCCATGTACTACTCCTCTTTTAGCCTTGGCGCTGCTTATGGCGGGGGTCTGTGCAGATGACACGTACGACGCCATGGCGCTTGATAATTTTGCAATTGCGGCAGATACGCCGAACGGAAGCGAGAACCTTCATAGAGATATCCTTTTACCGGGTAAGACCAGACTTACTTTGCACGAAAAACAATACGGGCCCGACTCAGATCGTAGGGCGTTAACTCAACCGTCACCTTATCCCCGGGCAGAATGCGGATGTAGTGCATCCGCATCTTTCCAGAGATATGGCCCAAGACAACATGGCCGTTTTCAAGCTTCACCCGAAATGTTGCATTAGGGAGGTTCTCCAGAATTTCTCCCTGCATCTGAATGGCATCGTCTTTGGCCATTAACGGGCAAAGCCTCCCTTGAAGTTTGCCTTCTTCAAGAGGCTCTCATACTGCTGAGACATGACATACGACTGCAGCTGCGACATGAAGTCCATGGTGACAACCACGATGATGAGCAGCGAGGTACCGCCAAAGTAAAAAGGAACGTTCCACTTTAAGACCAGGAACTCTGGCAGCAGGCAGACCAAGGTGATGTAGACCGCCCCCACCAGCGTTAGCCGCATCAGAATTTTGTCGATATAGCGGGCGGTCTGATCGCCAGGACGAATACCGGGCACAAAGGCGCCACTTTTCTTCAGGTTTTCGGCAGTGTCTTTGCTGTTAAACACCAACGCGGTGTAAAAAAAGCAAAAGAAAATAATTGCGGCAGCATAGAGGCCTATGTACAAGGGCTGTCCGGGAGAGAGCGAGGCGGCAATGTCGGCAAGCCAGCGCATTCCGCCGTCGGGGCCGCCACTAAACCAGGTGGTCAGCGTTGCCGGAAAGAGAATAATGCTCGAGGCAAAAATCGGCGGAATTACCCCAGCCATATTAAGCTTAAGCGGCAGGTGCGAGGTCTGACCTTGATAGAGCTTATTGCCCACCTGACGCTTGGCATAGTTCACAAGAATACGTCTCTGGCCGCGCTCCACAAAGACCACAAACCCGGTAACCAGTACCACGAGCACAACGATAAAGAGCAAGACAATGGCGGTCATCGAGCCGGTGCGCACGAGCTCAAACAGGCCGCCCAAGGCCGAGGGCAGACCTGCCACGATGCCTGCAAAAATAATCAGTGAGATGCCATTGCCAAGGCCACGCTCGGTAATCTGCTCGCCAAGCCACATCAGAAACATGGTGCCCGTTACCAGAGACACGACGGTGGTGAAACGAAACATCATTCCGGGGTCGATTACCAGCCCTGGCTGCGACTCCAATGCCACCGAGATTCCGATGGCCTGAACAAAGGCCAGCACGACGGTGGCATAGCGCGTGTACTGAGAGATCTTGCGGCGCCCAGACTCGCCTTCTTTTTTGAGGGCCTCCAAGGTGGGCGAGACAACGGTCATGAGCTGCATGATGATCGATGCCGAGATGTACGGCATGATCCCAAGGGCAAAGACCGTGAAACGCGAGAGCGCTCCGCCGGAGAACATATTAAACATGCCCAGAATGCCACCTTCTTGGGTCTTGAAGAGGGCGGCCAATTGGTCGGGGTCTATGCCGGGCACCGGAATATGCGCGCCCAGCCGATAGACGATCAGGGCCAAGAGCAGAAAGATCAGTCTTCTGCGCAGATCGGCAAATTTATCGGCTTTGGGTAGCATAAAAGGGGTTGTTTAGGATTAAGCGAGCGCTCTGGGCCTGGGCGGTCTGATCTGGCCCTAGACAGCCGGCTGGCGCTTGGCCTTGGGCGGTAGCTTGCGCAGCTTTTCAACGGGGGGTAGCTCGTGCACAACACCGCCCACCGACTCGATGGCTTTTTTGGCACCAGCGGTAACACCGAGACCCCGAATCTGTTTCTTGGACGTGAGCTCGCCTGAAAGAATGACCTTGGCCTGACGTGCGAGCTCGGAGACCACCCCAGCCTGTTTGAGCGCGAGAAGGTCGATTTCCTCTATGGGCATACGCTCGAGATCCGAGAGCCGGACTTCTTCGGTGAACTTGCCAAAGGGCGCCTTAAAGCCGCGCTTTGGCAGGCGGCGGTGCATGGGCATCTGACCACCCTCAAAGCCCACCTTGTGAAATCCGCCCGACCGAGATTTTTGACCCTTATGGCCGCGGCCTGCGGTCTTGCCCATGCCCGAACCGATACCCCGACCGACCCGCTTCTTGGCGTGCTTTGCCCCTTCGGCGGGCGCAATGCCATTAAGACGCAATGAATCTTTCATGGTGAAACGACCTCCACAAGGTAGGACACCTTATTGATCATGCCGCGAACGGCGGGGGTGTCTTCCAGGGTTCTGGTCTGACGAATTTTTTTCAGGCCGAGCCCCAGAACAGTAGCGCGATGGTCAGCACGCGTGCCTGCCATACTGCGCACGAGCCGAACGGTAACAGTAGGTTTTGCCATAGGGGTTGCCTCTCTAGCTCAGGATCTGCTCAATGGACAGGCCACGCTTGTTTGCCACCTGCGAGGGCGTGTGCATGTGTTGCAGTCCGTTGATGGTGGCGCGCACCATGTTGTAAGGGTTGGTTGAGCCGATGCTTTTTGCCACCACATCGGTCACTCCCATGACCTCAAAGATAGCCCGCATCGGGCCGCCCGCGATAATGCCGGTGCCCTTCTGTGCGGGGGAGATTAAGACCGTGGATGCCCCGTGCTTGCCGGTAACCGCATGGTGGAAGGTGCCACCTTTTAAGGGAACTCTGAGCATGCGGCGGCGTGCCTCATCCATGGCCTTTTGCACGGCAAGCGGTACCTCACGCGACTTGCCCTTGCCCATGCCGATACTGCCGTCGCCGTCACCAACCACGGTGAGCGCCGCAAAACCCAGAATACGGCCGCCCTTAACGGTTTTACTGACCCGGTTTACCGCAATCATCTTCTCGCGAAGACCGTCATCACGCTCTTCGGTATTGACCCTTGCCTGCATCTTTGCCATTACGATTCCTTTGGTGCGTTAGAACTGCAGGCCGCCTTCACGGGCGGCATCTGCGAGGGCTTTCACCCTGCCGTGGTAGCGAAAGCCGGAGCGGTCAAAAGCCACTGCGGTAATACCGGCTGCCTTTGCCTTTTCAGCAACCCGTTTGCCTACCAGGGCGGCCGCCTCGGCGTTACCCCCCTTGCCGGTCTTTCCTGCAAGCGCTGCCCGGACTTCGGCCTCTACCGTAGAGGCGGATACGAGCACCCGGCCGCCCGAAGGGTCGAAAATGGTGGCATAGATATGCAGGTTGGTGCGATGGACAGAGAGCCGCGCCACGCGGAGCTGGTGAATCTTTGCGCGGGTCTGACGGGCACGACGGAGTCTAGACTGTAGTTTATTCATGAGGATTGGTCCTGAAGGCGCATACGCACCGCGTTATTTCTTCTTGGTCTCTTTAATGAGCACCGTTTCATCGGCATACCGCACCCCCTTGCCCTTGTAGGGCTCGGGAGGCCTGAATGCACGCACCTCTGCGGCGACCTGACCGACCCGCTGCTTGTCGATTCCTTTGATCAGGATTTCTGTAGGGGTAGGAGTCTCTGCCTTGATGCCCTCGGGGAGGGGATAGTCGACAGGATGCGAAAACCCGAGCGAGAGGTTCAGGGTCTTGCCCTGGGCTGCTGCCTTATAGCCCACACCAACGAGGCTGAGTTTCTTCTCAAAGCCTTTGGCAACCCCATGCACCATATTGGCTACCACCGCACGCAGCGTCCCGCTCATTGCCTTTGCATGACGCGAGTCGTTGGTTACAGAGAAGGTGAGCGCCCCCTGCTCGTGGGCAACGGTGACATCAGCGGTGGTGGCATGGCTAAGGGTTCCCAAGGGGCCTTTGATGACGATCTGTTGAGCGTCTATCTTGGCCTCTACTCCCGAGGGAAGCTTAATCGGATACTTTGCGATACGAGACATGAACAGAGGCTCCTGGAGTTAGGCAACAATTCCGATGACTTCGCCACCAAGACCCACCGAGCGGGCCTTGCGGTCAGTCATAAGGCCACGCGGGGTGGAGACAATGGCCACCCCCAGGCCGTTCATGACCGTAGGCAGGGCGTCACGCGAGCGATAGATACGCAGTCCGGGCCGCGAGATACGCTCGATACGCTCGATAACGGGCCGCCCTGAGTGGTACTTCAGACCGATTTCGAGGTCGGTCTTAGGGCCTGCCTGGCGAATCTCGTAACTATCGATATAGCCCTCTTCTTTAAGAAGGCTTGCGATAGCGACCTTCAGCTTAGACGAAGGCATGTGGACCGAACGTTTCTCGACCTTTTGCGCATTGCGGATGCGAGTAAACATATCGGCGATCGGATCATTCATACTCATAAAAAAAGCCCTTGACGAATAGAGGGTGGCTTACCAACTGGCCTTAGTCAGACCAGGAATCTCACCGCGGAAAGCGGCCTCACGAATTTTTGCCCGGGCGAGCCCAAACATACGGAATGTGCCGCGGGGCCGACCGGTGATCTCACACCGACTGCGCAGCCGGGTCGGGCTTGCATTGCGCGGTAGCTTCTGTAACGCAAGACGAGCCTCGTAGCGGTCCTCTTCAGACTTCGACTGGTCTTGAATCACGGCCATCAGGGCAGAGCGCCGTGCTGCAAACTTTTTAACAACCAGCGCGCGCTTTTTCTCGCGGTTAATCAGAGAGAGCTTTGCCATTACGAAAATCCTTTACCTGTCACTAGTTCTTGAAGGGGAACCGAAAACCCGCGAGAAGCGCCTTGGCCTCATCGTCGGTTTTGGCGGTGGTGGTGAGACTGATGTTGAGGCCCCGAACCGCATCGACCTTGTCGTACTCAACCTCGGGGAAGATGATCTGCTCCTTAATACCGATGTTGTAATTGCCACGACCATCGAAGGCCTTGCCGGAGATGCCGCGAAAGTCGCGCACCCGAGGCAGCGCGATGGTAACGAAACGATCAAGAAACTCATACATGCGCACCCCCCGCAGGGTGACCATGACGCCAATGGGATAGCCCTCGCGAATTTTGAACCCCGCGATTGCCTTTCGGGCCTTGGTGACAACAGGCTTTTGTCCGGCAATTTTGGTGAGATCGGCTACCGCGCCTTCGATTGCCTTTTTATCGCCCACGGCCTCACCAACGCCCATATTCAGGGTAATTTTGCTGATGCGGGGCACCTGCATCACGCTGGCGTAAGAAAACTTCGCCATCAGGTCGGGGGCAATTTTTTCGCGATAGATTTCTTGAAGTCTTGACATCATGGATCCTTGTCTTATGCGCTGGGTGCCGATGCTATCGGGGCACGGTCGGACTTATAGATGCGCTGCTTGCTGCCGTCTTCGGCAACGATAATGCCCACCCTGTCGGCCTTTTTACTGCTGGGATTGAGGATCGCCACATTGGACTGATCGATAGGCATGGCCTTGTCCACGATGCCGCCCTGCTGGCCCTTCATAGGATTGGGCTTGGTATGCTTCTTAGACAGGTTCACGCCCTCCACAATAAGGTGCGTGTCATCGACACGCCGCAGGACGACACCGGTTTTGCCCTTGTCTTTTCCAGTGATCACAATGACCTGATCACCCTTACGAATTTTGTTCATGTCGGTCAGCCTTGGGGATACGTCTGAAATTAGTAGTTGTGAAACAGTGGTTCGGTTAATAGAAAACTAGATAACCTCGGGGGCAAGAGAAACGATCTTCATAAACCGCTCGCTTCTAAGTTCCCGCGTGACCGGCCCGAAGATGCGAGTGCCGATGGGCTCGAGCTTGGCATTCAGTAGCACCGCCGCGTTGGCATCAAACTTGATGAGCGATCCGTCGGGACGCCGCACCCCTTTTGCCGTACGTACGACCACCGCGTTATAGATCTCGCCTTTTTTCACACGACCTCTGGGGGCCGCGTCTTTGATCGACACCTTAATAATGTCCCCAATACCGGCATAGCGCCGCTTTGAGCCACCAAGCACTTTGATGCACATTACTGAACGAGCGCCGGTGTTATCGGCGACGTCTAAACGTGATTCGGTCTGAATCATGGTTCAACATTCCTAGCGAGTTTTTTACTTCTCACCCAACTTACCTAGGCCGCCCAAGACATAGAGATTGCCAAGGGGTGGCGTACGCAGTATTGGGCCCGTGGTTGCTACACCGGATTACCAGTGCAACGGGACAGATCACAACCGGTTACTGAAAAGCACAGCAGAAATTCTGAGAAACGCGAACTACAAGCTGTCTACAGCAGACAGCCCCAAACTATAGCACGGAAGGCCGATAGTCGTGCTATTACGCCTCCACCGACTTGGCGATCAGTCGAGTGACTGCCCATGACTTGGTCTTGGAAACAGGCCGGGTCTCGCTAATTTCAACGGTATCGCCCTGCCGGACATTGGCATCTTCGTTGTGGGCGTGGTACTTCTTCGACCGCACCATTACCTTGCCATAGATCGGGTGCTGCACGCGACGCTCTACCAAGACGGTTACTGTTTTCTGCATCTTGTCGCTGACCACACGGCCCACCAAGGTGCGCGTGAGAGATCCCATCCGGGTATTCATGTCAACTTCCTTTCGCGCAGCAAGGTGCGAACACGGGCGATATCACGGCGGGTTGCCCCGAGCTGGGCCGTATTTGCAAGCTGTTGGGTGCCATGCTGCATGCGCAGATTGAAATGCGCCTTTAGCAGGTCGTTGAGTTCTTTTTGCAAGTCGGGATCCGACTTTGCACGAAGTTCTGTGGTTTTCATGGTCTACTCTGGGCCCTAAAAGGCTATCGGCCGACTTGGCGTACAACAAAGGAGGTGAGAAGGGGAAGCTTGGCAGCAGCGAGCCGAAAGGCTTCTCTAGCAAGGGCCTCATCGACCCCGTCCATTTCGTAGAGAACCTTGCCGGGCTGTATCTCTGCAACGTAGTACTCTGGGTTGCCTTTTCCGTTGCCCATACGAACCTCGGCCGGTTTACGAGAAATGGGCTTGTCAGGAAAGATACGAATCCAGATGCGACCGCCTCGTTTGATGTGGCGCGTCATAGCACGTCGGGCGGCCTCAATCTGGCGCGAGGTGAGACGGCCACGGGTGGTTGCCTTCAGGCCATATTCTCCAAAAGAGACAGACGCACCGCGAGTGGCCAGGCCGGTATTTCGACCTTTTTGCTCCTTGCGGTATTTGCGGCGTGCGGGTTGCAACATTTGCAGGTCCTTCTAAGAAATTAGGATGCAGTGGGTTCGGCGGTTCCGGCCGCTCTGGCAGACACCTTACGCACCCGTTTTACCGCGGGCTTGGCCTCAGCAGCGGTCGGTGCCTCGGGCTCCGCCCGGGGCTTACGTGCAGACCTGCGAGCAGGTTTTTTGTCGTCTCTGAGGTCGGCTGCCTCGGCCGTCTGCTGCGCGGGAACATCGCCTCGGCCTAGGGTGTCACCCTTGTAGACCCAGACCTTGACGCCGATAATTCCGTAGGTGGTAACCGCCTCGGCAAAGCCATAGTCGATGTCAGCACGCAGGGTATGCAGCGGGACACGGCCCTCGCGGTACCATTCGGTGCGAGCAATCTCTGCCCCGTTAAGCCGCCCAGCACTCATGATCTTAATGCCCTGGGCGCCCAGGCGCATGGCATTTTGCATCGCGCGCTTCATTGCCCGACGAAACATAATCCGCTTCTCGAGCTGCTGGGTAATGCTCTCGGAGATGAGTTGCGCATCGACCTCGGGCTTACGAATCTCTTCGATGTTCACATGTACTGGTACGCCCATCATGGCCGAGAGGCTGGACTTTAGAGCTTCAATATCCTCGCCCTTTTTGCCAATCACTACGCCGGGACGGGCGCTGAAAATGGTGATTTTGGCGTTTTTTGCAGGCCGCTCAATGAGCACCCTGCCCACGGCAGCCCCCTTGAGCTTCTTTTTGAGGAAGTCGCGAACGCGAATGTCTTCGTTGAGCATCTTGCCGAAGTCACGATGCCCGGCAAACCAGCGCGATGACCAGTTACGCGAGACGGCAAGACGAAATCCGGTGGGGTGTATTTTTTGGCCCATGGCAATAGTCCGGTTTAGTTTCCAACAGTGATACTGATATGACAGGTGGGCTTTTCGATACGAACCCCCCGTCCCTTGGCGCGGGCCGAGAACCGGCGCAATTTCGTGCCGCGCTCAACGGTAATGGTCTTCACCTTAAGCTCGTCGATATCCGCACCGTCGTTGTGCTCCGCATTGGCGATGGCAGATTCCAAGACCTTTTTCACGATGTCGGCCGCTTTCTTGGGCGTAAATGTAAGGGTATTGAGCGCCTGCTCAACCGACTGACCGCGGATCAGGTCGGCCACAAGCCGGCCTTTCTGGGCCGAGAGTCTTACACCACGTAACTTTGCAGAGGTTTCCATAGCAGTCCTTGGATCTTTGGGCACAGGGCCTTATTTCTTGGTCTTCTTATCGGCCGCATGGCCTTTGAAGGTACGCGTTAGCGCAAACTCACCGAGCTTGTGACCGACCATGTTGTCTGTGACATACACAGGCATATGCTGACGACCGTTGTGAACAGCGATAGTGAGCCCCACAAACTCAGGAAGAATGGTGGACCGTCTTGACCATGTCTTAATCGGCCGCTTGTCTTTCGAAGCGGTAGCGACCTCAACTTTTTTGTACAGGTGGTCGTCGACAAAAGGGCCTTTTTTGGCTGAACGAGACATAGCGGTTCCTTGTAGCCTTTATTTGCGCTTGTGTCTGCTCGACACAATCATGCTGTTGGTGCGCTTGTTGCGCCGGGTCTTGTAGCCTTTGGTGGGTGTGCCCCAGGGGCTTACGGGCTCACGGGCCTCGCCGGTGCGACCCTCGCCGCCACCATGCGGGTGGTCGATCGGGTTCATGGCAACGCCACGCACAGTAGGACGAATACCACGCCAGCGAATAGCCCCCGCCTTACCAAACTGCCTGAGGTTATGCTCTCCGTTGCCCACCTCGCCGAGGGTTGCGCGGCATTCGATGTGCACGCGGCGAATCTCGCCAGACCGCAGGCGCAGCTGGGCGTAGCTGCCTTCACGGGCGAGAAGCTGGGCGTTGCCGCCTGCCGAACGTGCCAGCTGCGCGCCCTTGCCTGGCTGCAGCTCGATGCAGTGAATGGTGGAGCCCACCGGAATATTGCGAATCGGCATGGCGTTTCCGGCACGGATCGGGGCCTCGGAGCCGCTCATGAGCGTGGCGCCGACTTCTAACCCTTTAGGAGAAATGATGTAGCGACGCTCTCCGTCGGCATAACACAACAAGGCAATATGGGCGCTGCGGTTGGGGTCGTACTCGATGCGCTCGACCTTTGCGGCAATGCCGTCTTTGTCGCGACGAAAATCAACGATTCGGTAGTGCTGCTTATGGCCACCGCCGCGATGACGCGTGGTGATACGGCCCAGGTTGTTGCGACCTGCGGTTTTCGACTGGGGCTCCAGCAGACTGGTCTCGGGTCGGCCTTTGTAGAGATCGGGGTGGACCACCTTGACCATGGCACGCTGGCCGGCCGAGGTGGGCTTCATTTTCATGATTGGCATTTAGACGGCCTCCCCACCAAAATTGATTTCCTGGCCTTTGGCCAGACAGACATAGGCCTTGCGGGTGTCACGACGACGGCCGCTGGTGCGGCCATAACGCTTTGCCTTGCCCTTTGCATTGATCAGGTTCACTGCGGTGACCTGCACCTTAAACAACAGCTCCACGGCAGCCTTTACCTCGGGCTTGGTGGCATCGGGCATAACGCGAAAGGCCACCTGGTTGTTCTTCTCACCAATCTGGGTGCTCTTCTCAGAGACAATGGGCGTAAGCAGTACCTTTAAGAGGCGCTCTTGGTTCATGACAGCATCTCCTCGAATCGGGCCAGCGCGCCTCGGGTAACCATGACGGTATCGAAGTAAATCAGCGACAGGGGGTCGGCGGCCTCTGGCTCGATCACCGCGATGCTCTGCAGGTTACGGGAGGCAAGGTATAGGGTCTCATCGAACCGCTCGGTAACCAGCAGCACTGACTGCAGACCCATTTGCCTGAGCTTGTCTGCAACCAGCTTGGTCTTGGGAGCCTCAACGGTAAAGTCTTCGACCACCAGAATGCGGCCTTCGCGGGCAAGCTGAGAAAGGATGGAGCGAACCCCTGCCCGATACATCTTTTTATTTACTTTGTGACTGAAGTTTTCTTCGGGGGAGTTGGGAAATATCTTGCCGCCACCACGCCATAAGGGGCTGGACGCACGGCCCGCTCGGGCCCGGCCAGTACCCTTTTGCTTCCAGGGTTTGCGGGTGGATTTGTTGACCTCGCTACGATCCTTTTGGGCACGGTTTGCGCTGCGGGCATTGGCCTGGTATGCAACTACGACCTGGTGGATCAAGGGCTCGTTGTAGTCGCGACCAAAGACAACATCAGCAGCCTGTACGGTGCCAGAAGCCTGACCGGTAGCATTGAGTAGGGTAAGTTCCATGGTCGATTGGGCTCCTTACTTCGCGGCCACGGCGGCCTGACGGACGGCCGGGCGAATCACCACGTGCCCGCCCTTGGAGCCGGGAATAGCACCCTTGATGAGCAACAACTGGCGGGCGACATCGACACGCGCCACCTCGAGATTTTGCACCGTGCGCCTTGCATCGCCATCATGGCCGGGCATTTTTTTGCCTGGAAAAACACGGCCGGGATCCTGGGCCATGCCTATTGAGCCGGGCACATTATGGGAGCGAGAGTTACCGTGAGAGGCACGCTGTGAGCTGAAATTGTGGCGCGCGATCGTGCCAGCAAATCCCTTGCCCTGGGTGGTGCCGGTGACATCGACCTTTTGCCCCGGGGAGAAGATCTCTGCCGATACCACCTGGCCAAGACTCATGCCGGAGACCTGGTCGTCGGAGAGCGGAAACTCCCCCAATAGGCTGCCAGCCTGCACACCGGCTTTGGCAAAATGCCCCGCAAGGGGCTTAGGCACCCGGCTGGGCTTTTTCTGACCGAAGGCTAACTGAACGGCGCTATAGCCGTCGGAATGCACGGACTTCAGTTGGGTGACGCGATTGTCTGAGACGTCGACCACCGTAACCGGAACGGTTTCACCGTCATCGGTAAAGATGCGCGTCATGCCAACCTTGCGGCCTAAGAGACCAAGGCTCATGTTTTCTCCGATCCCGACTACGATTGGTCGGGGCTAATGAATTACGTTTTTATCAGGTTCTACGGGTACGACACCTGCTACCACTAGTAATCCCGTGCAAGAAGCACAGGAAAGCCAGTAAGTATATACGAAAAAAGACTGGTAGCGCAAAAAATTGGTTACTGCAGCTTGATTTCGACATCAACGCCGGCTGGCAGGTCAAGCTTCATGAGGGCATCCACGGTTTTATCCGTTGGGTCGACAATGTCCATGAGCCGCTGGTGGGTGCGCAGTTCAAACTGGTCGCGCGAGGTTTTATTGACATGCGGGCTGCGCAGAATGTCAAATCGCCGAAACCGGGTGGGCAGAGGCACAGGGCCACGAACCACCGCGCCGGTGCGCTTTGCGGTGTCCACGATCTCAAGGGCTGACTGGTCGATCAGCTTGTAGTCAAACGCCTTGAGTCGAATACGGATCTTTTGCTGCATCTACTTCTCCTAAAAGAACGAATAAAGAACGAGAGGCCTGGGTGGAAGACACTGTTAAGGCGCCCAGGCCGGCTGCGCCCTACATGCGTATGTTTGATCAGAGCCTTACTCGATCACCTTTGCGACGACGCCGGCGCCGACGGTTCTGCCGCCCTCGCGGATGGCAAACCGCAGCCCCTGCTCCATGGCAATCGGGGCAATGAGCGTGACCACCATCTTCACATTGTCTCCG
>VGHK01000033.1 GCA_016868305.1 Betaproteobacteria bacterium
GGCACGCGCCCATAAAAAAACTCACCCGAGTCGCGGTCGAAGATCTTGGTGGACTGGCCGATAAACACCCCCATCGACAGCACGCTGTTTTCCTCGACGATCACGCCCTCTACCACTTCGGAGCGGGCGCCGATAAAGCAGTTGTCTTCGATAATGGTGGGGTTGGCCTGCAGGGGCTCGAGCACGCCCCCAATGCCGACGCCGCCGGAGAGGTGCACGTTCTTGCCAATCTGCGCACACGAGCCCACGGTGGCCCAGGTATCCACCATGGTGCCGGAGTCGACATAGGCTCCGATATTTACGTACGACGGCATGAGCACCACATTCTTGGCAATGAAGGCACCTTTGCGGGCCACGGCCGGCGGCACCACCCGCACGCCCATTTCGGAGAGCGCCTGAGCCGATAGCCCGGCAAACTTGGTGGGCACCTTGTCGTAAAACTGCAGCCCACCCCCCGAGACCGGCTGGTTGTCAGAGAGCCGAAAGCTCAAAAGCACCGCCTTTTTAATCCACTGGTGGACCTGCCATTGGCCTTGGATTTTTTCGGCAACACGCAGGCTGCCGGTATCGAGGCCTTCAAGCACGGTGTTCACCGCCTGGCGAACTTCTCCGGAGGCTGACTGGGGCGTTAGGCTGGCGCGCGCCTCCCAGGCCTGGTCGATGACAGCTGCTAGGGGATGGGTATTCATAAGGCTTCTCGCGTAAAGAAAAAAGTTATCGGACCCGCATCGGCTGGCCGGGGCTGCCACTAGGGGGAACTAAGACGGTGGGGCTGGGGCTCCACTGGGGGGACTGATGCTCGGCCACGACATTGGTGAAGATGCCCCCACGGACATACCACTGGGCCGAGAGCCGCATAAACCGTGGGCTGGTGGCGGCCACCATGTCTGACAGAATTTTGTTGGTCACTGCCTCGTGAAAGGCACCGGTGTTGCGGTACGACCAGGTATAGAGCTTGAGCGCCTTGAGCTCTAGGTTTTTCTGGTCCGGAACATAGTCGAGCACCAGCGTGGCGAAGTCGGGCTGGCCGGTGAGGGGGCACAGGCAGGTGAACTCCGGGATCTCGATATGCACCCAGTAGTCGCGCTCCGGTGCAGGATTGGGAAAGGTTTCGAGTTCGGTGCTGGGCTGGCTGGGCATTACGAAGGATCCGTGGGCAGAAAAATATCAGGAGTTTGCGCGGTTTGGCGCCAGGAACTAAAGAGATGAGAGACGAAGGCGCATAAATGGCAGACGTTGCGCTGTTTTGCCAACAAAATCTCCGTAGATTCGCAGTGTTATTATAGCGCAGCCCTTTTTTCGCCCTGCTGCGGTCTCCTCCATGCGCCTAATCCAAGTCCGACTCTCTGGCTTCAAGTCTTTTGTCGACCCCACCGTGCTGCAGCTCTCGCGCCAGCGGGTGGGGGTCGTTGGGCCCAATGGCTGCGGAAAGTCCAATGTCATTGATGCCGTGCGCTGGGTGCTTGGCGAGTCGAAGGCCTCCGAGCTGCGCGGCGAGTCGATGCATGATGTCATCTTTAATGGCTCAGCCTCGCGTAAAGCCGCAGGCCGTGCCAGTGTCGAGCTTATTTTTGATAACTCCGCAGGCCGCCTGGGCGGCCCCTGGGGCCGCTTTGCCGAGTTGTCGGTAAAGCGCACCCTGTCGCGCGATGGCCAGTCGGTCTATGCCATCAATGGCCAGTCGGTCCGCCGTAAAGACGTCCACGATGTCTTTCTCGGAACAGGCCTGGGGCCCCGTGCCTATGCAATCATCGGCCAGGGCATGATCTCCCGGGTGATTGAGTCGCGCCCCGAGGAGCTTCGGGTCTTTCTGGAAGAGGCCGCCGGCGTATCCAAATACCGCGAGCGCCGCAAGGAAACCGAGCATCGTCTTTCCGATGCCCGCGAGAACCTGTCCCGCGTGGAAGACATCCGGCTTGAACTCTCCCAGCGTATCGACCTGCTCTCCGATCAGGCCAGGGTGGCAGAGCGCTTCCAAGAACTCTCCGAGGCAAGGCGTAACAGCCAGGGCCTGCTCCTGGCCGTGCGTCGGGCTGAGCTGTTATCGGCCCAGCAGCGGCACCAGCAGGAGCGCGCCGAGGCGGAGACCCAGCTCGAGCAGGTGCTCGCGGCGCAGCGAAGTGCTGAGACCGAAAGGGAGCATGCGCTACAGGCCCTGGAGTCAGAGCAGGCCGCGATGCAGTCAGTGCAGGCCGGGCTCTTTCAGACCAATACCGATATTGCCCGTCAAGAGGCCGAAGACCGCGCCCATGGCCAGAATCGTGACCGCGCCACCGCGGCCCAGGCGGCTGCAGACGAGGGACTCACCCAGCTGGAGCGTGAGCGTATTGCGCTGCAGTCCGAGCAGGATGGGCTAGCCAAGGCGCTGCGCGAAAACGAGCAGCAGCTTGCCGCCCAGCTCGCCCAGCGCGACCAGGCGCAGGGGGCGATTCGCCCGCTGGAGACCGAGCTTGAAGAGATTGCCCTGCAGAACACCGAGTCGCGGGCATTGCTGGCGGCCAGTGAGGCCGAGATTCGCAGCCTGCAGTCTCGGCTGCAGGAGGCCCTGGGCCAGGAAAACCGGCTTAAGGCGCGGCTGGCTGAGATGCGGTCGCAGGCCGCGCAGTTAGAGAAACTAGACCCCTCTGCCCTCGGTCAGATTCAGCAGCAACGGGCCGAGGCGCTGCGGCTGGCCGAAATGGCCGGGGCCGACCACCGTTCCTTTCTGGAGCAGGTCTCCAGCCGTGAGCCCCAGCTGCTACAAGACCGTGCCCAGGCCAGCGAGCGGGCGCGTGAGGCCGACCGACTGGAGGCAGAGCACGCGGCCCAGACCGACTGGCTCAGTAAGGCCCAGGCCAAAGACCAGCTGGTTCCCTGGATCGCCGCGCAGGGGCTTTCTGACCACAATCGTCTCTGGCAGACCCTGCGGGTCGCCCCGGGATTCCAACGGGCGGTGGAGTCGGTTCTGTCGGATCGGATGGGCTCCCTGGGCCTAGACAACCTGGTGGCGGCGGTGGGTGACTTTTCCGACCTTCCGCCCGCGCGCATGGTCTTTTTCGACACCACCGTTGCGCCCCCGGCCGCGGCGCCAGGATCGGACGCACTGGTGCGCAAAATAGAGGGCGACAGCCCCGCTGCGATCATGGCCCGCCGATGGCTTTCCGGATTTCGCACGGCCACGGGCTTACAGGCTGCCCTGCGCGCCCGCCAGGAGCTTGCCGAGGGCGAGTTCTGGGTCACTCCCGAAGGCCACTGGGTAGGCCGCTACGAGACCCGGTTCTATGCGGCCGATCAGCAGACCGCGGGCCTGCTCGAGCATCGAGATGCCGTCGAAGACCTGGATAAGCGCTCCCGGGCGGCCCGACTGGTGGCCCAAGAGGCGCAGTCGGCGCTAGCGCGCAGCGAGGAGTCTCTTGCCGGTCTGCGGCGTCAGATGGCCTCGGCCCGAGACACCGAGACTAAGGCCCGGCAGCGCCTGCACGAGCTGGAACTCTCGGTGGTGCGCCTGCAGGAGAAGGCCGAGCGCCTACTCGCAAAGGAGCAGGAATTTGCCCAGGCCCAGCGCGGCGTGGAAGAGGAACTCGCCCAGCTTGTCTCCCGCCAAGGCCTGTTTCAGGAGCAGCTGTCTGCGGCCCAGGCATCAATCGAAGAGGTGCGGTCGCAGTCGCAGCAGAGCCAGCAGCGGCTTGAGTCGACCCAGTCTCGTCTTACGCTGGCTCGGCAGAACCTAGCCCAGCGCGACCACAGCCTGCAGGAGATGCGCCTTCAAGACCGCACCCTGCAGGAGCGGCGTGCCCGGCTTGAGACCACGCTGTCGGGGCAGGCCCAGCGGCATCAGGAGCTCACCGATCGCATGGCCCAGGCCCAGGCCGAGATCAATCAGGCCCAGGAGGCCCTGACCGCAAGCCCACTGCAGCGGCTTCTGGCCGATCGTATGCAGCGCGAGGCCGAGCTTGCCGAGGCCCGAAACGCGGTGGAGGCTTGCCAGGAGCGGCTGCGTGAAAAAGACGAGGCCCGACAGCGTGCCGTGCGAGAGGCAGAGCCGCTGCGCGCCCGGCTGAGCCACTTGGAGGCCGCGGTGGCCGGGGCCGAGGCTGCGCTTGCCCAGTTGATGCAGCAGGTGGAAGAGTCGGACCTGGCGGTCGATAGCCTTATGGCCCAGTGGCCAGAGGGCAGGCCACCGGCAGAGACTGCCAAGCCAGCAGTCCTGCAGGCAGAGATCAACCGGCTGCAGCGCGATATTGAGGCGCTTGGGCCGGTGAACCTGGCGGCCTTGTCTGAGCTGGAGCAGGCCCGCGAGCGCCTGGGTTTTCTGGGGTCTCAGGTGCAAGACCTGTCTGAGGCGGTCAACACCCTTGAAGACGCGATCCGCAAAATCGACCGCGAGAGCAGGGCGCTTTTACAGTCCACCTACGACACCGTGAATGAAAACTTCGGCAGGCTGTTTCCCACGCTTTTTGGCGGCGGTGAGGCCCGGCTGGTTCTCACTGGCGATGAGATTCTCGATAGCGGCGTGCAGGTCATGGCCCAGCCGCCTGGAAAAAAGAACACCACCATCCATCTGCTTTCTGGCGGGGAGAAGGCCCTGGCCGCCACGGCGCTAGTCTTTGCCTTATTCCAGTTGAACCCAGCCCCGTTCTGTCTGCTCGATGAGGTCGATGCGCCCTTAGACGACCCCAATACCGAGCGGCTCTGTACCCTCATTCGCCAGATGTCTGCGCAGACCCAGTTCATCTTCATCACCCACAACAAGATCTCGATGGAACTTGCCGAGCATCTGGTGGGGGTCACCATGCAGGAGCAGGGCGTATCGCGGCTGGTTGCTGTAGACCTCGATATGGCAGGAAGCCTGGTGCGAGACGCCGCCTAGACCATGGGGGAAGAATGGCTCTCTTCCCTTGGTGCCAGTCTCTTGTTTCTTGGGCTGGGTCTGTTGGCCGCGGTTGCATCCTATAACTTTTATGAGGCCCGCAAGGCGGGCCTGCCGCTGCGGTTTCCCAGGCTCTGGCCTGCCCGGGAGACTGACCCCGAGCACGACGATGACTCAGCCACTGGGGCGCAGGACCGCTGGCCGCAGCAAGAGGCACCAGCGTCTTTTGCGGCATCGGATGCTGCGGGCGAGCCGACCCTAGACGACGACCAGGACCCGCCCGAGCCCGCAGCCGACCCCGCCGATGATGCAGCCTACCCGGGGTCATGGGGCGGGGTCTCTGACGAACCTCTGGATCCCCGCTATGAAATGATCCTGCAGTTCACCGGTGAGGCCCCGCTGTCAGACGATCTGCGGCTTACCCTGCAACGGTTTACCCATATCCAGACCAAGCCGGTGCGCGCCTACAGTGAGCCGCATAAGGGCATAGTGCAGCTGGGTATGGCACTGGCCACGCGGTCGGGTTTTGCCAGCCTGATCGAGATCGAGGCATTTCTGGAGCAGGCCGAGCAGCGGCTTGCGGCCCATGGGCTCAAGCGGCTGGGGCCTCGGCCGGATGCGGCAGCCAGCATGACCCAGGCGCGTCAGGTAGACGCGCTGCTCTCGCAGCTCGATGGCCAGATCTGCTTTCACCTCAAGGCAAGCCGCATGCCCGCATGGGCCGATGTGGATCGGGTGATGCAGGAGCTGGGTCTGGTCGTGCGCGGCAATGGCCAGTATTCTCGGCAAGGTTCTGACGGTCGCCATTGGTATTCCATCATGCCGGCAGACCAGGGGCTGTTTCTCAGTTTTCTGCTTGACCTGCCCCGGGTGGTCACACCGGCCCCGGTGCTGGGCAGGATGGTCGAGGAGGCCCAGGCCGTGGGCCAGGCCTTTGAGGCCGAACTGGTGGACGACCGGGGCATGCCACTGTCGGCCCCTGCCATCGCCATGATGCAGTCGCAGGTGATCGCGCGTGCCGATCAGTTGCGGGCCGCAGGCCTGGTGCCGGGCGCGCCTCTTACCTGCAGGCTCTTCCCATGAGCCAAGAACAGGATCGCATTGAGGCCCTGCGGGCAGAGATCGCGCGCCACCAGAGGCTCTACCACGGCGAGGACGCGCCGGAGGTTACCGATGCCCAGTACGATGCCCTGGTGGCCGAGCTTGCCACGCTGCAAGGGTCTGCGGAGTTTACTGATCCGGTGATCAATAAGGTGGGCTATGCGCCTCGCCGAGAGTTCAGCACTGTGACCCATCGTCAGCCCATGCTGTCCTTAAACAACGGCTTTGATCGGGCCTCGGTCTACCAGTTTGTGGCGCGACTTGATCAGCAGCTTGGCATGGGCGGACGGCTGGCGCAGGAGCCGGCATTCTCGGCTGACCTGAAGTTTGACGGCCTGGCCATCAGCCTTGTCTACGAGTTAGGCGAGTTGATACAGGCGGCCACCCGAGGTGATGGGTCGGTGGGCGAAGAAGTTACCGCCAATATCCGTACGATCACCCAGATTCCGCAGCGCATCCGTGGGCCCTTGGGCACGGCCACACGGCTGGAGGTACGCGGTGAGGTCTATATGGCCACGGCAGACTTCTCTGCCCTGAATGCCCGGCAGGCCGCAGCCGGCCTGAAGACCTTTGCCAATCCGCGAAACGCGGCCGCAGGCAGTCTGCGCCAGCTTGACCCCCGGATTACGGCGGAAAGGCCTCTGCGGTTTTTTTCTTATGGCGTCGCAGAGCCTCCCGCCGCCTGGCAGAGTCTGGTCACCTATTCCGCGCAGATGCAGGCCTTGGCCGAACTGGGCTTTCCGGTCTGTGACCGGCGGCTTGCCCATGCCAGCCTGGCCCAGGTCTGGGCGTTTGCGGCCCAGGCCGAGCACGACCGGCATAGCCTGGCATTCGAGATCGATGGGGTGGTGATAAAGCTTGAGTCGCTCGTCCATCAGGCACAGGCGGGCTTTGTATCGCGCGCCCCTCGGTTTGCCCTGGCCTATAAATTTGCCGCAGAAGAGGCCAGCACCCGGCTGCTCGGTATCGATGTGCAGGTGGGCCGCACCGGGGTACTTACCCCGGTGGCTCGGCTAGCGCCTGTGCGTGTGGGTGGGGTGTTGGTCACCAATGCCACCCTGCACAACGAGGACGAGGTACGCCGCAAGGACGTACGGGCTGGCGACACGGTCTGGGTGCGGCGGGCCGGCGATGTGATTCCCGAGGTCTTGGGCCCCATTCTCGCCCTGCGTCCTTCCGAGACCCGTGTCTGGCAAATGCCGCTGCACTGTCCGGTATGTAACGGCCCGGTACTGCGTCAGCAGGACGAGGCGGCCGTGCGCTGCACCGCGGGGCTCTCCTGCCGGGCCCAGCTGATCCAGGCCCTGTTGCATTTCTGTCAGCGTAAGGCTCTCGATATCGAGGGCCTGGGCGACAAGCTTGCTGAGCAGCTGATAGATAACGGACTGGTCTTGCGGCTCTCCGATGTCTTTCGTCTTTCCAAGGCATCCCTGGCGGCGTTGCCCCGAATGGCAGACAAGTCCGCCCAGAACCTGCTGGATCAGATCGCCGCAGCGCGCACCACGAGTCTTTCGCGGCTGGTTTTTGGCCTGGGAATCCGCCACGTGGGAGAGCGCACCGCCCGCGACCTGGCGCTGCATTTTCAGTCGCTGGAGGCGATCGCCAATGCCAGTCTGGAGGATCTGATGCAGGCCCCCGATGTCGGGCCGGTAGTGGCCGCCTCCATTCGCGATTTCTTTGGTAACTCCGCCCAGCGGGCCGAGGCCATGGAGATTGCCGGCCTGATGCAGATTGCCCGGCTCGATGACCGCCCGGCCGTGGCGCCGCAGGCAGGCAGCCAGACGCTGCCCCTTGTGGGCAAGACGGTGGTGCTTACCGGAACTCTTTCCAGCATGACCCGTGACCAGGCCTCAGCCCAGATCTATGCCCTTGGGGGGCAGCTGGGCCAGTCGGTCTCCAAGAAGACGAGCCTGGTGATCGCCGGCGAGAACGCGGGCTCTAAGCTGGAGAAGGCCCAGAGCCTGGGGGTTACCGTCTGGGATGAAGAGGCCTTTCTGGCCTGCATCGCGTCAAACACCCCGCCAAACACTCCTTCCCCCACCAATTCCCAGCAAGAGAGCCTGTTATGAATACCCATGCGTCAGCCCTAGCATCTGCCGAAACCGCCAGCCCCCCCGTACGCAAGGCGGTCTTTCCCGTGGCAGGCCTCGGCACCCGGTTTCTGCCAGCCACCAAGGCAAGCCCCAAAGAGATGCTTCCGGTGGTCGATAAGCCGCTCATTCAGTACGCGGTGGAAGAGGCCGCTGCTGCTGGCATTACCGAAATGATCTTTATCACCGGACGGTCGAAGCGGGCGATTGAAGACCATTTTGATAAGGCCTACGAACTGGAGGCCGAGCTGCAGGCCAAGCAGAAGACTGCGCTGCTGGAGTTGGTGCGCAGCGTGGCCCCGCCGAGCATTAACTGCATCTATATCCGGCAGCCCGAGGCCCTGGGCCTGGGCCATGCGGTTCTCTGCGCCCGTCCTGCGGTGGGCAGTGAGTCCTTTGCCGTGCTACTGGCCGATGACCTGATGGATGCCGGCGAGCAGGGCGTTTCTGTGATGGCCCAGATGGTTGAGGTCTATCGCCACCACCGTGCCAGCATCGTGGCCGTGCAAGACGTTCCGCGCGAGGAGACCTCTCGTTACGGCATTGTGCAGAGCAGCCCCTGGGGTCAGCGCACCGAGCGAATTACCCAGATTGTGGAAAAGCCGGTTGCAGAGAAGGCCCCCTCCACCCTTGCGGTGGTGGGGCGGTATCTCTTAACACCGCGTATCTTCGATATCCTGGCGGCCCAGGGCGCGGGCGCTGGAGGCGAGATTCAGCTTACCGACGGTATTGAAAAGCTGCTGCAGTACGAGCCCGTTTTAGCCTATCGTTTTGAAGGCCGTCGGTTTGACTGCGGGTCAAAGCAGGGTTATCTGCAGGCCACGGTAACCCTGGCCAGCCGTCACCCCGACGAGGGTGCGGAGTTTACCGACTGGCTGCTCGGCCATACGGCCACTCTTAGACCTCCGCCGGGCTGAGCGCCCTAAGCAGGGCCGACTCCAGCGTTACCTGAATTCGCTCACGGTCAAGGTCGGGGCCGCGCACCAGAAACAGATCTTCCGCGCGTTCGCCCAGGGTGGTAACCCGTGCGGTGTGAACCTCAACATGGTGGCGGTTAAGGCAGTGGGCGATGCTGTAGAGCAGCCCTGGGCGGTCTGCCGCGGTAATCGACAGAATAAAAAACTGGCCGCGGGCATCGGGCTGCAACTCGATGGTTGGGGGCATCGGAAAGTGCTTCGACTGCCGCGACTGCCGCCCCCGCGGTCTGGGCTCGGCAAGAGGCCGCTGAGCCGAGAGGTGCTCGGTGAGCCCCGCCTCTATCAGGCTTACCATCTCGCGTGCATGGCCCGCAAAGCTATAATGATCGACCATAAAGACATCAAGCGCATAGCCTTTTTGCGTGGTGTGCAGTCGGGCATCGAGAACCGGTAGCGCCTGGGAGTCAAAGTAGGCCGTGATCTGGGCAAACAGGCCCTCGGTGTCCTTCAGATAAATGCCCACCTGAAGGCCCTCACCGTCAGGCGCCATGCGGGCAAAGACAATAGGGCTGCCCGCCTCGTGATTGCCCGCAATATGCCGGGCGTGCCAGGCAATCTCTTCGGCAGACTGCCGCATAAAGTAGCTGGCGTCGAGTGTCTGCCAAAGCGCCCGGGCCTGCGCGATAGGCCGGCTGTGCAGCTGCAGCAGCCGCTCGGCCTCGGCCTGTTTTTGGTACCGCGCATGCTCTGCCCCAGAACCCGGTTCGGCCCTGCCACTGCCTTTGGACTGCAGCAGACCCAGGGTCTTACGAAAGAGCTCTTCCAGTAGCTTGGCCTTCCAGGCATTCCAGACCTTGGGGCTTGTGCCGCGCACATCGGCCACCGTGAGCAGATAGAGTGCCTTGAGCCGGTCGACGGTCTGTACCTTCTGGGCAAATGCAGCAATCACCAAGGGGTCGGCGAGGTCTTGCTTCTGGGCCACGCTGGACATCGTAAGGTGTTCCTGGACCAGAAAAGACAAGAGTGCCTGGGTCTCGGCATCAAGCCCGAAGTCGCGGCAAAAGACCTGTACTTCATGGACCCCAAGCTCAGAATGGTCGCCCCCGCGGCCTTTGGCAATATCGTGAAAGAGCGCGGCAAGGTAGAGCTTCCATGGTGCAGCGGCCTCTGCCATGAGCTCGGTGAGCAGCGGAAACTCATGGGCATGCTCGGTCATGGTGAACCGTCGCAGGTTTCGAATGACCTGCAGGATATGCTGGTCCACGGTGTAGACATGAAACAGGTCGTGCTGCATTTGGCCTACGATGCGCCGAAACACCGGCAGCATGCGGCCCAGAATGCCCAGGTTGTTCATGATCCGCAGGGCATGAACAATGCCGCGCGGCTCTTGAAAGATCTTGATTAACAGTGCCTTGTGGGCGGGAACCTGCCGGTAGTCCTGGTCGATTGCATCGCGATGGTTCCAGAGCGCCCGCAGGGTGCGGGCCGTCATGCCCCGGCGGCTTGAGGCCTGCTGCATTACCAAGAACGCCTCCAGCATGGCCGTGGGTCGACGGGCAAAGACCTGCTCATGGCGGATATCAAGCAGTCCGCGCAGCTCTTGAAAGTCTTCGGTTAATGGTCGGGCCTCAGCGTTCGGGCCGGAATGTCCGCCCGCCTTGCCCGGCGCCGAAAAAATCGGGTCGAGGTCCGCGAGAAGAATGGAAGTCACCTGTGAGACCAGCTTTGCCGCGCGGTAGTAGCGCTGCATCAGTACCTCGCTGGCCCGTCGGCCCGAACGCGGGCCAATACCGAGTCGCTCGGCCATGCGGTTCTGCAGGTCGAAGACCAGGCGGTCTTCCCGGCGGCCGGCCAGCAGATGCAGATGGGCCCGAAAGGTCTGCAGCACTGACTGGTGCAGTGCCAGCTGCCGGGCCTCTTTGCTGGTGAGAAGCCCGCGCTCCACCAGGCCCGGCCATCGGCCATCAAGCCCCGCTGCCAGGGCAACCCAGCGAATCACCTGCAGGTCACGCAGTCCCCCTGGGCTTTCCTTTACATTGGGCTCAAGGGCATAGGGCGAGTCTTGGTAGCGGTGGTGCCGCTGCTGCAGCTCGAGCAGTTTTCCCTGGATAAAGCCGAACCGATCGATGCGCGCCTGCCATGCCAGCTGCAGCCGCTCCATGAGGTCTGCCGGCCCGGCCAGCAGGCGTGACTCGAGCAGCGCCGTGGCAATCGTGAGGTCGTTCTGGGCGAGAGCGATCGACTCATCAAGGGTGCGCACGCTGTGCCCGGCATCTAAGCCCACATCCCAGAGGCTGGTGACAAAGGCCGAGAGCGGGGCCTCGATATCGGCGATGGGGGTGTCTTCGGGCAGCAGTATGAGCAGATCGATATCGGAAAAAGGCGAGAGCTCACCGCGGCCATAGCCGCCGACGGCAAGCAGCGCCGCCTGCCGAAACGGCTGGGCAGACCAGAGCTGCAGCACGCAACGGTCGATATCGCGGCACAGGCCCCGCAGCAGTGCTGGTGGCGGCCTACGGTCGAGCCAGCCCTGCGCGTTGGTGGCGCGGGCAGCCTGCACCGCCTGCCGCTCCTTGCCCGCGAGGTCGGCATTCGTGGCTGGTAGTGCGGGTAACGACGGGCTAGCCGACGCGTGCCTCGGCTGCCCCATGTAGGCGCGACCAGTCTGGGCTGGCCTCAGAGACTGTAAGCACCTCAAAGCCAGACGGTGTTACAAGGATGGTGTGCTCCCACTGGGCCGAGAGGCTGTGGTCTTTGGTGACGATGGTCCAGCCGTCTGCAAGCTCGCGAATTTCCGGCCGCCCGGCATTGATCATCGGCTCAATAGTGAAGGTCATGCCCGCCGAGAGCTGAAGCCCCGTTCCGGGACGGCCGTAATGCAGCACCTGAGGCTCTTCGTGAAACACCTTGCCAATGCCGTGGCCGCAGAACTCGCGTACCACCGAGAAGCCATTGGCCTCGGCATGCTTTTGAATGGCATGGCCAATATCGCCAAGGGTCTTTCCCGGTGCCACCTGTTCGATGCCCTGCCAGAGGCACTGGTGGGTGACCTCGCAGAGACGCCGTGCCGCCACCGAAGGGGGGCCCACACAGAACATACGGCTGGTGTCCCCGTGGTAGCCATCTTTAATCACGGTGATGTCGATATTGACAATATCGCCCGACTTGAGAACCTTAGCCCCTGGCACGCCATGGCATACCTGATGGTTCACCGAGGTGCAGATCGACTTGGGATAGGGCGAATAGCCCGGAGGGCAGTAGTTGAGCGGCGCGGGAATACAGCCCTGGACATTGACCATGTAGTCGTGGCAGAGCTTATCGAGCGCCTCGGTGGTGACCCCGGGCTGCACAAAAGGGGCAATGTAATCAAGCACCTCGGATGCCAGCCGGCCGGCAATGCGCATGCCGACGATGTCCTGCGCTGATTTGATTGAAACGGTCATAAGTGCTTATAATTATACGTTTTTTTAACTTTGGTTTAAATCATCCCCGTCGCGTGCAAGGGTGTTCTGTTGTGGGGCGTTATCTGTAGGGCCCCTTAAGAACCGTGCGCGATGTTGTGAGAACCAACCCTTGCCACTTCCTGTTGGAGAATTACATGACTGTTGCAGCCTCAGTATCGATGCGTGAAATGCTAGAAGCCGGAGTGCACTTTGGGCACCAAACCCGGTTCTGGAATCCCAAAATGGCCCCCTACATTTTCGGCCACCGTAACAAGATTCACATTATTAACCTTGAGTCCACCGTGGCAAACATGCACGATGCCTTGAAGTTCGTGCGTCAGTTGTCGTCGCGCCGTGGCTCGGTGCTGTTTGTTGGCACCAAGCGTGCCTCGCGTGAGATCATTCACGAAGAAGCCACCCGCGCGGGCATGCCCTATGTGGATCAGCGCTGGCTCGGTGGCATGCTCACCAACTTTAAAACCGTAAAGGCCTCCATTAAGCGCCTCAAAGACATGGAGGCCACCGAGGCCGAAGGTGGCCTTGAGCGCATGTCTAAAAAAGAAGCCCTTTCTTTTAGCCGTGAGCTCGACAAGCTAAACAAGGCCCTGGGCGGCATTAAAGACATGACTGGCCTGCCCGATGCGATCTTTATCGTCGATGTCGGCTATCACAAGATCGCGGTGCAAGAAGCCAATAAGCTCCGTATTCCGGTGGTGGCCGTGGTCGATACCAATCATTCCCCCGAGGGCATTGACTATGTCATTCCGGGTAACGACGATGCGAGCCGTGCTGTGCGCCTGTATGCCCGTGCCGTGGCCGATGCCATCATTCAGGGCCGCGGCGAGGCCATGTCTGACCTGGTCCAGTCGGTGCAAGAGGGTGAAGACTTTGTCGAGGTCGAGGAGCAGGCGGCAGCTTCTTAAGCGCCACCGCCCCGGCCCTTTGGGCCTGCTTGGGCTCACCGGCAGGCACATCGTTTCAGAATTTTTTTCAAGAAAGAATGCAATCGTATGGCAGAGATTAGTGCAGCAATGGTAAAGGCGCTTCGTGAGAAGACCGATGCGCCCATGATGGAATGCAAGAAGGCGCTTACCGAGGCAGCAGGCGATATGGACAAGGCCGAAGAAATTCTGCGGGTGCGTCTGGGCTCCAAGGCCACCAAGGCCGCAAGCCGCGTGGCTGCCGAGGGCGTAGTGGCAATTGCTACCAAGGGGTTGATGGCCGCCATTATCGAGGTCAACTGCGAGACCGACTTCGTGGCCAAGAACGACGACTTTCTTGGCTTTGCCGCCGACCTGGCCCGTATTGTTATGGATGATGCCTCGGTCGACTCGGTCGACACCCTCTCGGGTAAGTCGCTGCAGGGCGGCACGGTTGATTCTGTGCGTACCGCCTTGGTGGGCAAGATTGGCGAGAACATCTCAGTGCGCCGGTTCTCCCGCCATCAGGCCAAGGGCCGGTTCTACTCATACATCCATGGGGGTGCCAAGATCGGCGTGCTGCTCGATCTGGTGGGTGGCGATGAGCAGCTGGGCCGCGACCTGGCCATGCATATTGCCGCTAGCAAGCCCCGCGCCCTGGATGCCTCGGGGGTAGACCAGGCCCTCATCGATACCGAGCGCCGCGTAGCCACCGAGAAGGCTGCCGAGTCGGGCAAGCCCGCCGAGATTGTGGCCAAAATGGTCGAGGGTACGGTGCAAAAGTTTTTAAAAGAGGTCACGCTCTTGGGCCAGGTCTTTGTGAAGGCAGAAGACGGTAAGCAGACTATCGAGCAGCTGCTCAAGCAGAAGCAGGCATCAATTGCCAGCTTTGCCCTGTATGTGGTGGGCGAGGGCATCGAGAAAAAGGTGAGCGACTTTGCGGCCGAGGTTGCCGCCCAGTCGGCAGCAGCTCGGGCGGCCTAGACACAGACCCATGACTGAGCCAACGGGTTATCGACGGGTTCTCTTAAAGCTCTCGGGTGAGGCTTTAATGGGCGATGACCCCTATGGCATTAACAAGACCACCATCGATGCCATTGTTGCCGAGATCGCCCAGGTGGTGGCTCAGAAAACCGAACTGGCCATCGTGATCGGCGGGGGCAATATCTTTCGTGGAGTGGCTCTGGGCGCCTCGGGTATGGACCGCGCTACGGCCGACTATATGGGCATGATCGCCACCGTCATGAACGCCTTGGCCCTGCAGGACGCCTTTCGCCAGTCAGGTATCGAGGCCAGGGTGCAGTCGGCGCTGCGGATCGATCAGGTGGTCGAGCCCTATATTCGGCCCAAGGCCATTCGTTACCTGGAAGAAGGCAAGGTGGTCATCTTTGCCGCAGGCACCGGCAACCCGTTTTTCACAACCGATACGGCTGCTGCGCTGCGCGGCGCCGAGGTAGGCGCCCAGGTGGTTATTAAGGCCACCAAGGTCGACGGCATCTACAGCGCCGACCCGGTGAAAGACCCCTCTGCCATTCGGTTCGATGCCATTAGCTTTGATGAAGCCATTATGAAAAACCTGCGGATCATGGATGCCACGGCATTTGCCCTGTGTCGTGACCAGCGGCTTCCTATCCGTGTACTCAGCCTGTTTAAACCCGGTGCGCTTCTGGCCGCGGTCCGTGGCGCGCCCGAAGGCACGCTGGTGCATGTCTAACGCGACGGGAGAAAGACGACTGCCATGACCATCGAAGAAATTCGCGCCAGCACCGAGCAGAAGATGACCAAGAGCCTGGATAACCTTAAGTCCGGGCTTGCCAAGGTGCGCACGGGCCGCGCCCACCCGGGGCTTCTTGAGCAGATCACCGTAGACTATTACGGCACGCCTACGCCGCTTTCGCAGGTGGCCAACCTTACCCTGGTAGACGCCCGCACCATCGGCGTGGCCCCCTGGGAAAAGAAAATGGTTGCCGTGGTCGAAAAGGCCATTCGTGAGTCTGATCTTGGCTTAAATCCAGCAGGCTCAGGCGACCTGATTCGGGTACCCATGCCGCCCCTTTCCGAGGAGCGTCGCCGCGAGTTAACCAAGGTGGTGAAGTCCGAGGGCGAAGACTGTAAGGTGGCAGTGCGTAATATTCGGCGCGATGCCAATGAACAGCTTAAAAAAATGATAAAGGACAAGCTTATTTCCGAGGACGACGAGCGCCGTGCGCAGGAAGACACCCAGAGGCTCACCGACCGGTTTGTTGCTGAAATCGATAAAATCCTGGCCCAGAAAGAGGCCGAGATCATGACCGTCTAGCCCTAGGCACTATTTACAGCGCGCCTGCCCATGCCCCATTCCTCCAGCCCTCTTCCGCCGAGTTCCACCCTGCTGGTACCCGAAGTTACCGCGGTGCCGCGCCACATTGCCATCATCATGGACGGCAATGGCCGCTGGGCATCAAAAAGGCGTCTTCCCCGTATGGCTGGTCACGAGCGGGGCGTCGCCGCGCTTCGGGGCGCGGTCTCGGCCTGCGTGGCCCGGGGCGTTCAGGCCCTCACCGTGTTTGCCTTCAGCTCTGAAAACTGGCGTCGGCCAGAAGAAGAGGTCAGCTTTCTGATGGGCCTGTTTCTGCGGGCCCTCAAACGCGAGGTGCGCGAGCTCGACTCCCACGGTGTGCAGCTGCGGGTAATCGGCGACCTGAGCGCCTTTTCTGCGGCATTGCAGGCTGCTATTGCCAAGGCCACCGAGACCACCCGGGCCAACACCGAGTTTGTGCTCACCGTGGCCGTAAACTACGGCGGCCGCTGGGACATGCTGCAGGCCATGCGTAAGCTGCTCAATGCCCGGCCCGAACTTGCCAAGCCTAACGTGCCTATTTCCGAAGAGGCGCTCGCGCCCTATCTCTGTCTCTCCGACCTGCCCGAGCCCGACCTGTTCATCCGCACCGGTGGTGAGCAAAGGATCAGTAATTTTCTGCTCTGGCAGTCTGCCTACACCGAGTTCTATTTCACCGACCTCTTCTGGCCCGAGTTTGATGACAAGGCGCTGGATGCCGCGATTCTCAGCTACCAGCAGCGGGAGCGGCGGTTTGGCCGCACCTCGGGGCAGCTGGCGGCAGATCTACAAGACGCGGCAGCCTTACCGCTCGTGCGCTAGCCGGGCCGCTGCATGGCCGTTCGGATTGCTACCGCACTGGCCCTGTTTGTCGTTCTCATACCGATTGCCCTCTGGACACCCGTCTCCGTCTTTTCTTTCCTTAGCCTGCTCATCTTCGCGGGTGTTTTCTGGGAATGGTCCCGTCTGCTGCAGGTGGCATTCGGACCACGACTCGCTGCGCTAACGGCTTTATTGGTTCTGGGTACGGCGCTCGTCTTCGACCCCTACCTTGATCCCCGTGGCCTTGGCATAGAGGTGCTGGGCGCTGCGAGCCTGCTCTGGCTGCTGCTGCTGCCCTGGGTGCTCTGGCGCGGCAAGTCTCCGCGTGGCTTGCCTGCACTGGCCTTGGCCGCACTGGCCTGCTTTGCGGCCTTCTGGTCGGTATGGCAGGCCCGTTATGAGGGGCTTGTCTTTCTCGTAACTGCCCTCTTGCTGGTCTGGCTTGCCGATACCGCCGCCTACTTTTCCGGAAGGGCCTTCGGCCGTCATCGCCTGGCGCCTTCGATCAGCCCCGGCAAGACCTGGGAGGGCGTCTGGGGAGCGGTGATTTTCAATGCCGTGGTTATGACCACACTAGGCCTTTTCTTATTTGAAAGCTGGTCGGCCCGCATGCTGCAGTACCTGGGCCTGATTCCGTTTCTGCTGGTCGTGCTATTGCTTACCGGCTATAGCGTGATGGGTGACCTACACCAGTCACTGCTCAAGCGCCAGGCGGGGGTGAAAGACTCCGGCCGGCTGCTTCCCGGCCATGGGGGCCTTTTCGACCGGCTCGATGCCGTGCTGGTAGTAATGCCTCTGGCTGTTTTCTGCGAACTCTGGGCAGAATCACAGCTATGACCGCACAGCCCGCACACCCCACAAACGCTGCAAACCTGGCAAACCTGGCAAATGCCGCAAACCCCGCAGATGCTGCAAACCCCGCGAAACAGATCCGCAATGTCTGCCTGCTTGGAGCCACGGGCTCAATCGGCCAGAGCACGCTCGATCTGATCGCGGCCCATCCGCAGCGGTTTCGGCTCTATGCCGCTGCGGCCCATACCGATGTTGAGGGCATGCTGCGCGTGATTACCCAGGGCCGGCCCTCGGTTGTGGCCATGGCAAGCCCCGATGCGGCGCAGGCCCTGTCAGCGCGACTGGTCGCTCAGGGCATTGGCGGGGTCACTGTCTTGTCCGGCACCGATGGCCTCAATACCCTTGCCTCAGCGGCCGACACCGACATGGTGGTTGCGGGCATTGTGGGCATTGCCGGCCTTTCTTCGGTCTGGGCCGCGGCCAAGGCAGGCAAGACCATTCTTCTGGCCAACAAAGAGGCCGTGGTCTGTGCTGGGGCCTTGCTGGTCAAGGTCTGCGCCCAGTCCGGGGCCACCATTCTGCCCATCGATAGCGAACACAATGCCATTTTTCAGTGCCTGGGCCTACAGTACCGCTGCTTTACCCGGCCCCTCGAGGTGCGCCGACTGCTGCTCACCGCCTCGGGCGGCCCCTTTCGTACCTGGTCTGTCCAGCAGATACGGGCGGCCACCGTGGCCCAGGCAATTAAGCATCCCAACTGGTCGATGGGCCAGAAGATTTCGGTGGACTCGGCCACCATGATGAATAAGGGCCTGGAATGGATCGAGGCCCACTGGCTCTTTGCAATGCCCATGGACCGCATACAGATTGTGGTCCACCCAGAAAGTATTATTCATTCCATGGTTGAATACTCTGACGGATCCACCCTTGCCCAACTCGGCGCGCCCGACATGCGCACGCCCATTGCCCATGCCATGGCCTGGCCCGACCGTATGTCCGCGCCAAGCCCGGCGCTTGACTGGGCACAGCTATCCGCGCTGCACTTCGAGCAGCCTGACCCTGAACGGTTTCCGGCCATTGGCCTGGCCCGGCAGGCCATGCAAGCCGGTGCCTGCGCCACCATCTGTCTCAACGCCGCCAACGAGGTTGCCGTGGCCGCCTTTCTGCAAGGCGCGATTAGCTTTGGCGCGATCACCGATGCCGTTGACGACAGTCTGCAGAAACTGGCCCCCCAAATGCCCGCGCCCCAGACGCTTGAGGATGTGATGGCCATCGACCAGGAGCTGAGGCTGCATCTTGCCGCGACGCTAGGGCTGCCAGCCGGGGCGGCCTCGGGCCAGGGCCGTGGCGCGGGTGGTGGTGCGACTGGGTCAGGAGGCCCAGGTACCTTAGGCGGCCCAGGTGGCACCGTCGCGTCTATTGGAGCCCAGGCATGATCACCAGCCTCTTGGCGTTTCTGGTTGCCGTTGGCCTGCTTGTTTTTGTCCACGAGATGGGCCACTACCTTGCCGCCCGTTCTGTGGGCGTCCATGTGCTGCGGTTCTCGGTAGGCTTTGGCAGGCCGCTCTTCATGCGGCGCGATCGCCGTGGCTGCGAATGGGTAGTGGCCGCCATTCCCCTGGGCGGTTATGTTCGTATGCTCGACCGCAACGAGCCCGACACCGAAGCCCCGGCAGAAGCCTTGCCAGTGCCTTCGGGCGCGCAGTCTTTCGACCAGAAGGCTCTGGCCGCACGGGCCTGGGTGGTGGTGGCCGGCCCTCTGGCCAACTTTGTATTTGCAGCGGCTGCCTATGCCCTCTTGGGCCTGGTGGGCCGTATGGAGCCTCTGCCCGTGCTGCATGCGCCACCAGCCGACAGCATCGCGGCTGCCAGAGGCCTTGCTGCCGGCGACACCATCGTCTCGGCTAATGGCGCTGCCGTGCGTGGGTTTTCCGACCTGCGCTGGGAGCTTGCCCGTGGGTCCATTGGTCAGGGCCGGCCGGTGCTCGATCTTGAGGTGCAGTCGGCCGGTTCGGCGGGCTCGGCAAGCCGCAGCGTTCAGATCGACCTTAGTTCTAAGGCCCGCGAATTACAGACCGACTCTCCCGATGCCCTGCTTGCTGCCGCAGGCATTTCCCCCGAGTCATTGGCTGTGCGGCTTACCGCCATTCAACCGGGCAGTGCGGCCGAAAGGGCAGGGCTGCAGGCCGAGATGCTGGTGCTGGCGGTGAATGGCTCAGCGGTGCGGCATCCCCGCGACCTTCAGGCCCTGGTGCAGCAGAGCCAGGGTGCAGCCATAACCCTGGATATCGTGCAGACGCCTGCCGGTAATCCCTATGAAGAAATCCCTGGCAGTCGGCGTCAGCTGAGCCTCACCCCAGAGGCTTCTGCCGATGGCCGTCTGCGCCTAGGGGTCGGTATTGCACCGCTGCACGAGCTCACGCAGGTGCGTGAGGGCCTGGGCCAGGCCCTCTGGCGGGGTACGGTGCGCACCTACGAGGTGGCAGAGCTCTCGCTGCAGGCCCTGGGCCGCATGGTGGTCGGCGACCTTTCCTGGCGGCAGATTAGCGGCCCAGTCGGCATTGCCGGCGTGGCAGGCCAGTCGGCCGAACTGGGGCTGATCGCCTTTATTGGGTTTCTGGCCTTGGTGAGCATCAGCATTGGTGTTCTGAACCTCTTGCCCATCCCCATGCTCGATGGCGGGCACCTCCTGTATTATCTCTACGAGTGGGTGCGTGGCCAGCCTCTACCGCTGGAGGTTCAGCAGGCGGGGCAGAAGCTCGGGCTGGTGCTCATCGCTATTCTTACCGGCTTTGCGCTGGTCAACGACGTCTCTCGTGTCTTTGGTTTCTAAGGTCCTCTGCATGCCCATTTCCTTCAGGCGCCTGGTTCCTCTTTCAAGCCTGCCAGCCCTGTGTATTGCCTTAAGCCTTCCCGCTTATGCACAGATCCAAATCCCTCAGCCACCGGCGCCGGTGCAGCCTGGTGCCGCTCCTGTCGATGGCGTGGTCATCGAAGATGTTCGGGTGGAAGGCCTGCAGCGTATCGAGCCTGGAACGGTCTTCTCTTATCTTCCCATTCGCGTCAGCGATCGGGTCAATGCCCGCAGCATCGCAGAGTCGGTGCGCGCCCTTTTTGCCACCGGCTTTTTTCAGGACGTACGTATTGCCCTGGATGGCAATGTGCTGGTCGTTACGGTAGAAGAGCGGCCTGCGATTGGCGCTGTTGAAATCACGGGCACCAAAGAGTTCGACCAGGAAACCCTGAAAAAGGCGCTTGCCGACTCGGGGCTTGCCGAGGCGCGCATCTTTGATAGGGCCCTCTTAGAGCGTGCCGAGCAAGAACTCAAGCGCCAGTACCTGGGCCGTGGTAAGTACGATGTCCAGATCCAGTCCACGGTAACGCCCCTGCCGCGCAACCGGGTGGCGATCTCTATCGCCGTCGATGAAGGCGAGGATGCTCGCATTCGTCAGATTCGAATCGTGGGGGCCAAGGCCTTTAAAGAAAAAGACCTGCTCTCCGAGTTTCAGCTCTCTACTCCCACCTGGATGAGCTGGTATACCAAGTCAGACCAGTATTCTCGCCAGAAGCTCTCGGGGGACATTGAAACGCTGCGTTCCTACTATCTCAACCGGGGCTACCTGGAGTTTGCGATTGACTCCACCCAGGTGTCTTTGTCTGCTGATCGCAAAGACGTCTTTATTACCCTGGTGGTCAGCGAGGGAGAGCAGTTTCGGTTTGGCGAGGTCTCTCTTGGCGGTGACCTTCTCGGGCAAGACGATTCGATTCGCAAGCTGGTTGCAGTCAAGGCGGGAGACACCTTCTCCAATGAGCAGCTCCAGGTAGCAGTCAAGGCCATTACCGATCGGCTGGGAGAGCTTGGCTATGCCTTTGGTGTGGTGAATCCGATTCCGCGCATCGACCGCGAGCGGCGGGTGGTTGACTTTGCCCTCCAGGTAGACCCGGGCCGCAGGGTGTATGTTCGGCGTATTAATATCAGCGGTAACTCCAAAACCCGTGACGAGGTAATCCGCCGGGAGATGCGCCAGTACGAGGCGTCCTGGTACGACAGCGAACGTATTCGCCTCTCGCGTAATCGCATCGACCGGCTGGGCTATTTTAAGCAGGTGGATATTGACTCTGAGCCGGTAGCGGGTACTCCCGACCAGGTGGATGTCAATGTGCAGGTGGAAGAGCGACCCCTGGGCAGCCTTACCCTGGGCGTGGGGTTTTCGAGTTCCGAAAACCTGGTGCTGTCTGGCTCTATCACCCAGCAGAACTTCCTGGGCTCGGGCACTAACGTTTCTGTAGAGGTGAACACCAGTAAGGTAAGCCAGGTCTTTGCCATCAGCCATATCGACCCTTACTGGACCGATGATGGCGTAAGCCGATCGCTCAATATCTATTCCCGCACCCTTAATGCAGACGAACTCGACTCGCTAGGCAATTATCGCATTCGTTCCAACGGGGCTGGCGTGCGGTTTGGCATTCCTTACACCGAGGAAGACCGTATCTTTTTCGGGGTCTCGTATGATGACTCCAAAATCAATGAGACGGTTCCAGGGTCCAGGCCCGAGAATTTCACGGATGGCAACTCTGTGGTGCTTTCGGCTGGCTGGTCGCGTGACTCGCGTGACTCCACCCTGGCACCGACTTCGGGCGTGTATCAGTATGCCAATGCCGACTACGCAACGCCGGCGGGAAGTCTTGAGTACCTGCGTCTTACCTATGGACATCAGCGGTTCACGCCCCTTACCCGAACCCTTACCCTGGCGCTCAACGCCGAGCTTGGTGCGGGTATCGGGCTGTCGGGTAAAGACTATCCGCGCATTAAGAACTTCTATGTTGGGGGCATTGGCTCTGTGCGAGGCTTCTCAGCCAGTGCCATTGGAGAGAAAGTCAGACGCAACCGGAATGCCCCTGAGAATGACCTTATCTCTATCGGGGGCAGCCGCAAGCTGGTGCTCAATGCAGAGCTGCTCGCGCCTCTTCCCGGCATGGCCCAAGACCGCACCATTCGGGTATTTACCTTCTTAGATGTGGGGAGTGCCTGGGGTGAGTCGCAGCGCATCTCGGCAGATGATCTGCGCGCCTCTACCGGACTAGGGATTAGCTGGTTCTCCCCGGTGGGGCCTCTAAAGCTGAGCTGGGCCAAGCCTTTACGCACGCTGCCCGGCGATGACACCCAGACCATCCAGTTCCAGATTGGAACCGGGTTTTAATTTCTTGATACCTATGGATCTATGCTTATGAACCAGACTCTTGCTCTATCACCGAACCCATTCAGAAGCCTACGGGGCCTGCGAGCGCTACGCATCGGCGCGGCCCTTGCGCTCGGCCTTTTTATGGCATTGCCGGCCTTTGCCAAAATTGGATTTGTCAATACCGAGCGGGTGCTGCGCGAGTCCACGCCTGCGGTCGCGGCCCAGAAGAAGCTGGAGGCCGAGTTCTCCAAGCGCGAAAAAGAACTGCAGGATGTTGCGAGCCGCATGCGTGGGCTGAGCGAACGGCTCGAGCGCGATGGCTCCGTAATGGCGGAGTCTGAGCGCGTAAAACGTCAGCGCGATATCACCGATATGGAGCGCGACCTGCAGCGCCGTCAGCGCGAGTTTCGCGAAGACTTAAATCAGCGTCGCAATGAAGAACTCGCTGGCGTAGTGGAGATGGCCAATCGGGCTATTCGCCAGATCGCAGAGTCTGAAAAGTACGACATTATTTTTCAAGAGGCGGTCTTTGCCTCTCCGCGTATCGACATTACGGACAAGGTGATAAAGGCCTTGAATGAGCCTCGCCCAGCAGCGGCCAAGTAGTCTTACCGTAGCCGACCTGGTCGCCCGCCTGGGCGGCCTTCTGCAGGGAGACCCTGGCTTTGCTGTCACCCGGTTTCAGCCGCTTGACACCGCAGAGCCTACCGACGCCAGC
>VGHK01000034.1 GCA_016868305.1 Betaproteobacteria bacterium
CGCCCCGGATCATCCTACCGGCACAGATAGGCTCGCCGAGGTTGCGCGCCAAGCCCACGCGCTGGATGACCAGATCATCGTCAACCTGCAGGGGGATGAACCCCTGATGCCACCGCAGCTGCTTGCAGGCGTTGCCCTGCAGCTCGCCAGCGACCCCCAGGCTGGGGTCGCCACCGCCGCATGCCCTATACGGGAGGCACAGGAGGTCTTCTCGCCCCATGTGGTAAAGCTCGTTTGCGACCAGAAGGGACGGGCCCTGTACTTCTCCCGTTCGCCCATTCCATTCTGGCGGGATAGATGGTCGGCGGCCACTGCCGAGGAAAGAATAACGGCGCTGGCGCTGGCTATGGCACCCCCAGATACAGACTCTCACCCGGGCGAAAGGGGCGCTAGCCCGTTTTTTCGCCACCTGGGGCTCTACGCCTACCGCGCTGGGCCGCTGCAGGCCTACAGCCAGTGGGCCCCCAGTCCACTGGAGGAGATCGAGAAACTGGAACAGCTTCGATGGCTCTACTATGGACACACAATCACCGTGCGATGGCTGGCCGAGGCACCGCCCGCCGGCGTTGACACTCGGGAAGACTTGGCGCGGGTGCGGGAAGTGCTGTCCTTACGGACAAGGCAGAGCCTATAATCCGTAATCCAGCAGGCAGTCTTTCACAACAAAAACCCAGACGGGGAGGCACTACCACATGCGAATGATTCTTTTAGGACCCCCAGGCGCGGGCAAGGGCACACAGGCCAACTTCATTAAAGAAAAGTACGGTATCCCCCAGATCTCCACCGGAGACATGCTTCGGGCGGCGGTTAAGGCAGGAACCCCTCTAGGCATCGAGGCGAAAAAGGTTATGGACTCTGGCGGCCTAGTCAGCGACGAGATCATCATTAACCTGGTCAAAGAGCGTCTTACGGCGCCGGACTGCCAGGCAGGCTATCTCTTTGATGGCTTTCCCCGCACCATTCCCCAGGCCGAGGCCATGAAGGCCGCCGGCGTGAAAATCGAGGCCGTGCTCGAAATCCAGGTGCCCGACCAGGACATCATCGACCGCATGAGCGGCCGGCGGGTGCATGTGGCCAGCGGCCGCACCTATCACGTGAAGTACAACCCTCCCAAGCAAGAGGGCAAAGACGATGTCACCGGCGAGCCGCTAATCCAGCGCGATGACGACCAAGAGACCACCGTACGTAAGCGGCTCGAGGTCTACCATCAGCAGACGCGCCCCCTGGTGGACTTCTACGACCAATGGTCGGCTAAGGGCGACAAGGCCGCGCCCCGGTTAATCAGTATTTCAGGTACAGGCAGCGTTGAAGAAATCACCCACCGGGTGTTGGCGGCGCTGGCTTAAGTCCGTGGTCTAGAAGGCAGGCCTCTACCATCGCCAACTCATTGTCGCGGGCAAATCCGCAGACAAAGTCCCAGGCCATGGGGTCTAGGTCGTGCAGCCGGGTATCGATGGCGACACACTTGATTCCGGCAACCATGACCGGCTGGGCATACGGAGAATAACCTGCCGCCGAAGAGGCCGAGGACGGCCCTGAAGGCCGATACCCGGGCCTAAATGGGGCCATCACCCCTGCCAGGCGTTCTGCCCAGTCGCTCGGGCGAAACACATTTCCCGACAAGGTCTGCCCTTGAATCAAGTAAACCCGCGGTTCGGCAGACATATAAGTCTCGTGAATAAAACGGTATCCTAGCAGTTTATTTTGGCAGATTGTTGCAATGCAGCTTAACCCCTCCGCCTTGATGAATACCTATGCTCGGCTTCCCGTAGCGTTTAGCCACGGGGAAGGTGCATGGGTCTGGAGTACCGATGGTCGTAAGTTCCTCGACGGGCTCTCGGGCATCGCCGTCAACACCCTGGGCCACAACCACCCGCGTCTCACTGCCGGGCTGCGCGAGCAGGTCGGTAGGCTGATTCATACCTCCAACATCTATGGCATTCCCTTGCAGCAGCAGCTTGCCGAACGGCTGGCCGCGCTTTCGGGCATGACCAATGTCTTTTTCTGCAACTCGGGGCTCGAGGCCAACGAGGCCGCCATCAAACTGGCCCGCAAACATGGCCATACCAGGGGGTGTGACTTTCCCAAGATCATTGTCTTTGACGGCGCCTTTCATGGCCGGTCGCTGGCAACCCTGTCGGCGACTGCCAACCCCAAGGTGCACAAGGGCTTTGAGCCACTGGTCGAAGGGTTTGTGCGGCTGCCGCTCAACGATATCGGCGCAATACGGCAGGCCCTGACCCAGCATCCCGATATTGCCGCGGTCTTTTTAGAGTCCATTCAGGGTGAGGGCGGAATTCGGCCTGCGCAGATCACCTTTCTCGAGGAACTGCGCAGCCTGTGCACCGAAAGAGATGTTCTGCTCATGCTCGATGAAGTGCAGTGTGGCATTGGCCGCACCGGCAAATGGTTTGCCCATCAGTGGGCCGATGTGCTGCCCGATGTCATGCCGCTTGCCAAAGGCCTGGGCTCAGGCGTGCCCATTGGCGCGGTGGTGGCCCATGGCAAGGCGGCCAGCCTGTTTGAACCCGGCAACCATGGCACCACCTTTGGCGGCAATCCCCTGGCCATGCGGGCAGGACTTGAAACCCTGGCCGCCGTCGAAGAAGAGGGCCTAATGGCCAATGCAACGGCCCGGGGACAAGAGATTCGTGAGGGCCTTGCCACTGCCCTATCGGGCATGCCAGGGCTGCGCGAGATTCGTGGCCAGGGCCTAATGATTGGGGTGGAACTCGAAGAGCCCTGCACCACACTTGCTGCAAAGGCGCTAGAGGCCGGCCTGCTGATTAACGTCACGGCCGATCGGGTAATCCGACTGCTGCCGCCTCTGGTACTCAAGTCCGAAGAGGCCCACCAGATTGTTCAGATCCTCGCTCCATTGATTCGCGACTTCCTTCAGGGCGTCCATTCCATTCCAGAAGGACGGGCGGCCTAGGCTGCCGGGTTTTAGCCATGCAACATTTTCTGCAGTTCAAGGACCTCGACCGGTCCACCCTCGAATATCTTTTTTCGCGCAGCCGGATCATTAAAGAACGGTTTAAACGCTACGAGCGGTATATGCCCCTGCAAGACCGCACGCTTGTCATGATCTTCGAGAAACAGTCCACCCGTACACGACTGTCTTTTGAGGCGGGCATGCATCAGCTCGGCGGGGCCGCTATTTACCTGAATACACGCGATACCCAGCTCGGCCGCGGCGAACCGGTCGAGGACGCCGCGCAGGTAATCTCACGCATGTGCGACCTGGTGATGATTCGTACCTACGAGCAAGAGATTATTAAGCGTTTCGCCGCCCACTCGCGGGTACCGGTAATTAACGGGCTCACCAACGAATACCACCCCTGCCAGATCCTGGCCGACATCTTCACGCTTATTGAGCATCGCGGGAGTATCGAGGGCAAAACCGTTGCCTGGATCGGCGACTCCAACAATGTCTGCAACACCTGGCTGCAGGCGGCCGAGATTCTCAACTTTCAGGTGCGGGTCTCCACCCCACCGGGCTATGAGGTCGAACCCGAGCGCGCGGGCTTACATTCCACCGGCCATTTTGAGGCCTTTGGGGACCCCTTAGAGGCGGTGCGCGGGGCTGATCTTGTCACCACCGATGTCTGGACGAGTATGGGCTTTGAGGCCGAGAATGAGGCCCGCAAAAGGGCCTTTGAGCACTGGAGCGTGGACGCCGAGATGATGGCCGCGGCGGGCCCGCAGGCGATGTTTATGCACTGCCTGCCCGCCCATCGGGGCGAAGAGGTTTCAGCAGAGGTGATCGACGGGCCGCAGTCGGTGGTCTGGGATGAGGCCGAGAACCGGCTGCACGCCCAGAAGGCCCTGATGGAATTCCTTCTGCTCGGGCGGGTGCAGGAATAAGGCCGAAGGCTGAATGGCTAACGCTGAACGCCAGTCGGCAAGACCAACCGGGCGCGGGCAGTACGCCCAGAGCACCGCACGAGCGCCCCGCGCCTAGAGCGCTGCGATGCCTGCCTTGGCAATCTGAGCGTCTTCAGACGACTTCACCGCCGACACGCCCACCGCGCCCACACAATGGCCTTCGACAAGAATTGGCACCCCGCCCTCAAGCATGCCCTCGATCTCGGGGGCGGACAAAAAGGCGGTTCGTCCGTTGTTAATAATCTCCTCATAGACCTTGGTCTCACGACGCCCCATGGCCGCCGTACGGGCCTTGTGAGGCGCAATATAGGCAGACGTCAACGGCGCACCATCCAGGCGTTGAAACCAGAGCAGATGGCCCCCTTCGTCGCAGATGGCGATTGCCACCGCCCAGTTGTTCTTGCGGGCCTCAACAATGGCAGCCGCACCAATGCGTTCGGCATCGGCAAGAGTCAGGGCAGGCTTTTGAATCACGGTGGTCTCCTTGGTGCAGCAAGCACAGCGGATAAAAAGGGATTAAGTGGGTTAACGGGATTTAGCGAGGCAAGAAACTGGGCAACCACGCCGCCCTGCTCTTCATCAAGAAGCGAGGGCGCATGCCCCGCATGCACCACCTCGTACAGGCGCGCCTGTGGCCCGCGACGGGTCATCTCCTGGGCAGTCTCCGATAGCAATAAGTCGCTGCGGGCACCGCGAATAAGCAGCGTGGGACAGCCTATCGCATCGTAGAGTGGCCAGAGCAGCATATCGGGAACCTCGGCCTCGCCGGCTGCCGCATTGGCGCCAAACCCGGTGCGAAACGGCGCCGCAATCTCGGGGTCGTAGTGAAACTGAAACGGCTCTTGTCGCCGCGCCATGTCGTGCAGATCTTGTGCCGAACGCGGGTAACAGGCCGCATCGGGCTGCCACAACACGCCGGCAGACCGACTCTGCACACGCGCGCTATGCCATGCCGCAGGCCGTACCACCGCGGCGGCCAGAAGATCCCACTGGGCATCGGTGTGGACACCAAACCCCTCGAACAAAATTCGGGCGGCCTGTGATGCCTGGGCGAAGCTGCCAAAGACCGGCTGCATACCCACATACTGCCCAATGCGTGCCAAGGCCTTGCCCGAAATAACCGCGCCCACATCGTTAAGCACCAGGCTGCGAATCTGTACCGACGGAAATACCGTCTGTGCCTGCGGATGGCCCAAGAGCGTGAGCGCGATCAATCCCCCCATCGAGGTGCCCACCCAGTGCACCGGCCCCAGCCTTAGTTGCTGGGCCATGGTCTGCATGTCGGCTGCATACTGGCCCAGATGGTAGTGGCTGGGGTCGAAAAGCCAGTCGGAGTCGCCTCTTCCCACCACATGCGGGCAGAGCACCCGATACCGTGTCGCAAGCCTCTCGGCCAGCGGCATAAAGTCAAAGGCAGACCGCGTCAGGCCATGGACACAGACCACCACCTGGGCATTGGTGGGATCCCCGAACTCCAGCACCCGCATGGTGTGATGGCCTGCCGGGCTCTCACAAGCAATGGAATGGATACGCGCGTCCGACATGATTTCGCTATTCTTGCAGACTTCTCCACAACAAGGATGTAGACCATGAAACTCTTAACCGGCAAGGTGGCCCTGGTCACGGGCTCCACCAGCGGCATTGGCCTGGGAATGGCCGAGGCACTGGCAGACCAGGGCGCTGATATTGTGCTCAATGGCTTTGGTGACCCCGCGACAATTGCCCAGGTGGAAAAATCGATTCATGCCCGCGGTGCCAAGACCTTCTACCACGGGGCCGATATGTCAAAGCCCTCAGAGATTGCCGCGCTCATCAAAGATGCAGAATCGGCCATGGGCCGCATCGATGTCCTGGTAAACAACGCGGGCATTCAGCATGTCAGCCCGGTGGAAGATTTTCCGATCGACAAATGGGATGCGGTCATCGCTATTAACCTGAGTTCGGCGTTTCATACCATCCGCGCGGCGCTGCCCGGCATGAAGGCGCGCGGCTATGGCCGCATTATCAACATTGCCTCGGCCCATGGCCTGGTGGCCTCCGTTCAGAAGATAGCCTATGTGGCCGCAAAGCATGGGCTCGTGGGGCTCACTAAGGTGGTGGCCCTGGAGACCGCTCAGACCCCGATTACCTGCAACGCCATATGCCCCGGCTGGGTGCTCACCCCGCTGGTTCAGAAGCAGGTCGATGCCCGCGCCCAGTCGCATAATCTCTCGCAAGACGAGGCCAAGCGGCAGCTCCTTCTTGAAAAGCAGCCCTCGGGCGAATTTGTAACGCCCGCACAGCTGGCCGGGCTCGCGGTGTTTTTGTGCTCACCCGCCGCCGACCAGGTGCGCGGCGTTGCCTGGAATATGGACGGCGGCTGGGTCGCCCAGTAGTCAATCACCCGCATTCGAACTATCCCACAGCTGGTCACCCCCGAGCCGGTGGTCCCAGCGCCGGGGATGCCAGAACCGGCGGCGCAGATCGGCGGCGGCCAGAAAAACCGGCCGCTCGCCCTGCCAGTGCATCTGCAGGTCTCCCTGAAGGTCCGTGCGTACCGAAGGAATTTCCAGCATTCGCAGCCGGGACAGCACCTCGGGATGCGGATGGTTGAACCGGCTGCGGTAGCCCGACTGAAAGACCACTACCGCGGGCTGTAAGGCCCGCAAAAAGACCTCTGACGAAGAGCCGCGACTGCCGTGGTGGGCCGCAAGCAGCACCATCGGTTGGGTCTGTCGCGAGCTAGTTCCGAAGGCCAGCCAGTTGGTGCGGCTGATGAGCTCTTCTTCTTGGAGCTGCGGAATATCTCCCGTGAGCAGAATCCGACGACCGGCAGCATCAATCACCTCGAGTACGCAAGAGTCTTCGTTCTTGCCCAGATGGCGAGGGTCTTCAGGCATGGCCCCAAACGGGTAGACAAACCGAAACCAGACCCCATCCCAGACCCAGCCTTCGCCCAGCTGACAGCGATTCGTGGCTGGCAGGTGACCCAAGACACGCGTTCGCATCTCTTCCTGCGCCATGCTTGTAGCAATCCACGGCGGGCGATGCGACTGCACGAGCTGCGCGAGACCAGAGGCATGGTCGTCATCGCCATGCGACACGACCAGTCCATCGATACGCCGCAGGCCCATGGCATAGAGCTGCGGAATCACAATGCGTTCTGCCGCATTGGCCCGTCCCATGCTCGGGCCCGTGTCATAGACCAGGGTATGCCGAGCGGTGCGCAGAATCACCGCACTGCCCTGGCCCACATCTAAAAACGTCGCAGTCACGGTGCCGGGCGCGGGGGCAGGTGCGCCCCCCACCCAGAGCACCGACAGGCCGAGCCAGGCCAGATGCCGCCAACGCGGCAATGACTCGTTGAGCGCCAGCAATACCCCAACACTCGCCAGAATGCTGGCCCAGAGTGGCGGCGCATGCCAGGCCAGGCTTGCCCAGGGCCAGTCGGAGCACCAAAGTAAGAACGAAAATAACCAGTCAAAGATCACGTGGCCCCAGACCAGCGGCGAATCGAATCCGGCAAAGGTGGTCACCGCGCCCACCATGGCCAGTGGCGTAACCAGAAAGGTGACCACCGGAATCGCCAGCGCATTGGCCAGTGGGCCCACGACCGAGACCTGCTGAAAAAAGGCAATCGTCAACGGTGCAATACCGAGCGTAATGGCGGCCTGGGCCACGGTTGCACTTCCGATGGCGGTCTTGCGATCGGCCAGGCCAAAAAGAATTGCCACCGCAAAAAATGACAGCCAGAATCCGGGGGCGAGCGGTGCCGTCGGGTCCATGATGAGCACCACCAGCAGCGTGAGCGCGATCACCCCCCAGCGCTGCGCCCGCAGCCCGGTCAGGCTGGCCAAGGCCGCTACGGTCACCATCACTGCCGTGCGCTGGGCAGGAATATTAAAGCCCGCGAGCAGGGCATAGCCAATTGCCGCAAGGCTTGCCGCCACCGCGCAGACCACTGGCACCGGCATATAAAGCGCCGCACGCAGGCCCATTCGGCCCAGGCCTGACCAGAACACCCGCACACCAAGGCGCGCCATCATGGCAAACATGGTCACATGCATGCCTGAGATCGACATCAGGTGCGACACGCCGGTTACCGAAAAGACCGACCAGTCGGCCGAGTCAATGGCCCGCTGGTCGCCGACCACCAGGCCCGACATCACGCCCGCATGGCGGGCCTCGGGTAGCGCTCGACCAATCGCCTTGCGAATGGTGTCGCGGGCCTGGTCGATCCAGATGGCAGGGCTATCGATAAAACCATCAGCGGAGTTCGCCAACACAGGGCGCGGTAGAGGATCTTTCTTGGCTGTCGAGACACGCCCCACCGCGCGAATGCGGTTTTCAAAAAGCCAGGTCTCAAAGTCAAAGCCATGCAAGTTTCGGCTGCCTGCGGCGGCACGAAAGCTTAGGGTGGCCTGCCAGCGATCACCCGGAGCGAGCATTGGAGGCAGCCAGCCATCTGCCCGAGCGGCCCAGGAGATAAGCGCCATAAACGGGCGCGCCAGGGCTGTGGGCGCGGCACCGGGCTCGCTACTGAGGCCATAGACCTCTGCCTCAAACCGCCAGCTTGCGGGCCGGTATCCCGGGTCGCCTGGAGCCCCTTTTGCCGGAGAAAAGACCGGCAGGTCGTGGACCTGAAAATGCGCCACCACGGGCTGGGCCTCTTGCTCAGGCGCGATACCCGCCGCAAGAATATGCCCGGCCCGCAGGCTGCCCCAGGAGGCCATCAGCAGGCCCGCTGCCGCAGCAATGAAGATTGCCGTGCAGAGGTTCAAGATGCCGGGAGTCAACGATGAAGGCCAGGATGCCGGTCGCAGGCAACGCGCAAGAAGCACCCCCAGGAGCGACAGTCCAAGCGCCGCCAGTAAAGCCGCGACCCCTGCTAAAGCGAGAACATCCGCAGGCCAACGCTGCGGCTGCATCAACAATAGGCCAAGCCCGGCCAGGGCGGCCAGTGCCACACCATGCACCGACATGGCGGGACCTAGCGAGACTGCGAAGCGTTGTTGGGGTGCTTTTCGTACCGGCCGGCATGCCGCAAAAGTCGCGGCAAGGCGCGGCAGGCATTGCGGCTACTGCAGGCTGCGGCATCGTCGACCGATAGGCCACGCAGCCCGGCCATAACAGCGCCAATTGCTGGCGTCTGGTCTGGCGTATTAGTCGCCCCTTTTTCGAGCCAGGCAGGCGCAATGTCGGGGCTATCGGTCTCAAGTACCCAGGCATCTCCCGGCAGACTTTGTGCCAGACGTCGAATCTGTAATGCGCGCGCAAAAGTCATCGCGCCGCCAAAGCCAAGCACCAGCCCCTGGCGTAAAAACGCCTGTGCCTGCACCGCGCTGCCATTAAAGGCATGGGCAATCCCCCGCGTGATTCCAAAGCGGCGCAGGCCCGCGCAGACCTGGTCTTGGGCCCGGCGCACATGTAAGACCACTGGAAGGTCGAAGTCGCGTGCGAGCCGAAGTTGTTGTGCGTAGAGGTGCATCATGCGGTCCTTGTTGAGAGTTGGAAGGAAAAAATCCAGGCCAATCTCGCCAACCGCCACCAGCTTGGGGTCCTCGCGATGTGCCCGAAGGGCATTCTCAAGAACCACCAGCGCATCTTCTTTTAGACCATCGACCGAACACGGGTGCAGCCCCAGGGCATAGAACACGCCCGCATGCTGCTGCGCCAGTACTGCCACCCGTTCAAAATTGCCTGGAGATACTGCCGGCACCACCACAGCCTTCACCCCAGCGGCCTGCGCCGCGGCCATGCAGTCATCGGGATTCTCCAGAAAATCCAGATGGCAGTGGGTGTCAATCCAGGTGGCAGCCATAGTCACCCTGATCGCCCCCATCGCGGGGTTGTCTAAGCCCTCGCATCCTCAGGCGCGATGGGCTGGCCAGGAGCGCCAGTATCGGACTGAGCGTCAGGCAGTAGCGTTAACCGCCGAGAGCACTGGGCGGCAAGGCGCAGGTCGTGGGTGACCACCACCAGGGCAGCACCGAGCGTCAGGGTCTGCTCCAGCAGCAACGAGAAGACCTGCTGGGCTGTTTGATGGTCCAGGTTACCCGTGGGCTCATCGGCCAGCACGATCTTGGGCTGTGTCACGAGCGCCCGGGCGATAGCAACGCGCTGGCGTTCTCCCCCCGAGAGCTTTGCTGGAATATGGTCGAGCCTGTGGCCCAGGCCGACTCTTTCCAGCATGACAGACGCCGCGGCCAGGGCCTCTGCCTGGGCTAGCCGGCGGATCCGCAGGGGCATGGCCACGTTCTCTAACGCGGTGCATTCGGGCAGCAGATGGTGAAACTGATAGACAAAGCCAACCGCCCGATTACGCAGTGCGGTGCGGGCACTATCGGACATGCCAAAGACATCGCGGCCATCGATGCGCACCTGGCCTTCGGTGGGCCGATCGAGCCCACCCAAGAGATGCAGCAGGGTGCTCTTTCCCACACCCGAGGGGCCGACCACCGCTAGGCTCTCACCGGGCCAGAGGCTGAGGTCGAGGCCAGAAAAAGGGCAGACCTCGCGGGGACCATCGCGAAACCGGCGGGCAAGGCCAATCGCCTGCAAAACGGGGCTGCCAGGCATGGCTGTCTCTGCAGAAGAGGAAGGCGGGCCCTCAGTCATACCGCAGGGCCTCGGCAGGGTCGAGCCGTGAGGCCCGCCAGCTCGGATAGAGAGTGGCCAAAAGCGACAGGCCAAAGGCCGCCGGCAGTATCGACCAGAGGTCTTCGGCACGCAGATCGGATGGCAGGCGGTCGATTAAGTACACCCCCTTGGGCAGCACCTGAAACCCAAACCATTGCTCGACTAGCGCCACGATGGTGTCGATGTTGACCGCGCCAAGAACTCCCAGCGCAGCCCCCATGACAACTCCCAGAAAACCCAGGCTGGCCCCCTGCACCACAAAAATCGCCATGATCGACCGGCTCTGCGCACCGAGCGTACGCAAAATGGCGATATCGGCCCGCTTATCCATAACCGTCATGACCAGCATCGACACCAGATTAAAGGCCGCCACCGCAATGATCAGCATGAGAATCACAAACATCATGCGCTTCTCGAGCTGCACGGCCGCAAACCAGTTGCGGTTCTCAAAGGTCCAGTCGCGCACCACCATGCCCGCAGGCAAGGCCGGCTGAATCTGCAGGCTCGCCACCGGGGCCTGCTGCATGTCATCAAGCCGGGCCCGAAGGCCCTGGCTCGACTGGCTTCGAAAAAAACGCAGGGCATCATCTTGGTCCACAAAGACCAGGCTCGCGTCGTAGTCATAATGCCCCGAGGCGAAGATCCCAACCAGCCGAAACGACTTCATCCGGGGCAAAACCCCCATAGGCCCTGCCCCGGGATCGGCCGTGGTCAGCATCACCGAATCCCCCATGCGCAGCCCGAGTGTGCCCGCGAGATCACGGCCCACCACCATGCCAAAACTCCCGGGGGTAAGGTCTGCCAGGGCCCCGGCCTGCAGAGTCTGCAGCGCGGGGCTTACACCCGGCTCGCGCGCTGGGTCAATGCCGCGCACCAATACGCCCTTGAGCTGGTCACCGCGCGAGGCCATAGCCTGGCCCACCACAAAGGGCGCCGTGGTCTGTACATGGGGGCTGCTGCGAATCGCTGCCTCTGCCGCCTGCCAGTCGACGGGCTCGTAGGCGGGGGCAAGAACCTCCAGGTGTGAGAGCACCCCGAGCATGCGGTCACGGACTTCCTTCTGAAAGCCATTCATAACCGAAAGCACGATAATAAGGGCCGCAACACCAAGCGCAATGCCTGCCGTGGCCATGGCAGAAATAAAGCTAATAAATTTGGTGGAACGGCCCGCGCGTGTATAGCGCAGGCCGAGTTGTAATTCATAGAACATGGCCGGAGTGTGCCATAGTCATTGACACCGCTTATGGGTAATCCAATCAAGACAACACCACCTGCACACGCCTCTGTTGGCGCGCTTCTGGCAACAGCTATCGATCAGGCAGGCCCGCTCGTTGTCATCGACTCCGGACTCATAGGTACTATCGAAGCGAACAGCCTGCAGCGTTCTTCGCCTCCGGTGATGACCGAAACCCAGCGCAGAGGCCTGCGGCTGTTGCGTGCGATGACATGGCACGAGGTGGACCCGGAAATCGCACTGGATATCGCCCCCGAACAAAAAGCTTCTGGCAGCCCTTTTTCGGCTGCCGATACCGTGGTGCAGCCCGCATGGCTGCGGGTCTTTGAGGCCGCGCTGCAGGCACCTTCCCAGCCTTGGTCAGACAGAATGCCGTCGGTACCCTGGGCGGGCTGGGCGGCGCAAGCCGATGGCCTGAACCCCGCGCCCCACGAACACTGGATGCAGCTGCTGCCCTGCCGAGTGTCGCTTACCGCGCAGGCAGTCGGCCTGGTGCCGCTGGCGCCAAATGCCTTCACCGAGGCACAGCTGCAGTGCATGATCCCATTGGTGGCCAACTGGCCCGCCAGCCTGGTGCAGGCGCCCTCGGGCGCGGTCTTTCTGCGGGCACAAGAATCTTTCGGCCTGCGGTCGAGTGCCCCGGAGTCTTTAACCGGCCTACACCTTGCCCATCACCTGCCTGTCGGGCCGCGCAGTGCCGACTGGCGGCGCCTGAGCAGTGAGATTGAAATGGCCTTTTTTGCGCTCCCCTCCGCCCCCGACCAGGCAGAGACCGTCTGGCCCTGGGGTGCGGGGGCCCTACCTGCCCGCAGTGCGTCTCAGTCTGCACCACCGCAAGCGCCTTCGCCAGTGGCGGGCATGCTCGGGTGGCTGTCGGCGCAGGGTTGTGCGGCCCGAGTCTCATGGCACGAGGCCGAAGACCTGGATGCCTGGACACATTCCTGGCTGGCTGCATTCAGCGCCATCGCAGAAGCCCATGACAAGCAGCTAGCCTGGACGCTGATAGCAACCCAGGCCACACAGGCCCGTATCTGGTCGTCGCTATCGTCTTCCCCTAGTGCACTGAGCCACAAAGGAGCAGGCTGGCAGACCGCCCTTAATACGCTGCAGGCTGGCTGGCAGAGGCTGCTTGGCGAGGGCCGAGAGGGTGGGGGCCGGGAAGGCGGGCGCAACAACAACCCTGACTGGCACCGTTGGCTTAGCCTAGCGGCGCGTACCGACCAGCCGAAAGACGGCGCTCCCCATGGCTAGTGTTCCAGCAACGCGCCTGCGCCTGCAAGACCGGCCCGAGCGGCCAGAAGCCCGGCAGCGGCTGATTGCCAGCGGGCTTGATCCGGTGCTTGCCGACTGCCTCTCGCGCAGGGGTATTGATGATCCCATGGCCCTGGACCCTGCCCTGCATCGGCTGCTACCCGCCCGGGGACTGCTGCATATCGAAGACGCCGCAGACCAGATCGGCACCGCCATCGTCTCTGGGGAGTCACTCCTGGTGGTGGGCGACTACGACGCAGACGGTGCCACGGCCACGGCAGTGCTGGTGCGCGGCCTGAAGCGGCTTGGGGCACGGGTCTCTTTTCGGGTGCCCGATCGGTTTCGGCTGGGCTATGGCCTGACTCCGGGACTTGTGCAGGAAATTGCGGCAGAGGCGAACAACAGCCCGAGCAGTAGCCAAGGGCTTCCCAACTGGATTATTACGGTAGACAACGGCATCTCATCGATCGCTGGTGTTGCCGCCGCACAGGCCCTTGGCATACGGGTGCTGGTCACCGATCACCATCTGCCGGGGCCGCAGCTTCCTGAAACCTTGATCATTAACCCCCAGCTGCCTAGCTGCGGGTTCCCCAGTAAAAACCTGGCCGGCGTGGGCGTGGCCTTTTATCTCTTGGTTGCCATTCGGGCCTGGCTGGCCCAGCACAACCCAGGCCCGGGGCATACCGAGATGGCCCGCATCGATGACCTGCTGGCCCTGGTGGCCCTCGGTACCGTGGCAGACCTAGTGCGACTCGACGAGAACAACCGCCGACTGGTCGCCCAGGGCCTTTTGCGCATTCAACGCGGACTTGCGCCCCTGGGCCTGCTGGCGCTCTTTGAGGTTGCCGGCCGTCCGCCCGCCAGCGCGACCGCCCACGACCTGGGGTTTTTTATCGGTCCCCGGCTCAATGCCGCAGGGCGCATGTCGGACATGGCGATTGGTATTCGCTGCCTTCTCACCGACGACAGACAAGAGGCCCTGCAAACCGCAGGCACCCTGCATACACTCAACCAGTCGCGACGTGACCTGCAGGCGCTACAGACCGAGGCCGCGTCGATTCAGGCAGAGACGCTCTTGCAGCAGCAAGACACGCTCGGCAGGGCCCTGGTGCTCTTTGATGACCAGTGGCACCAAGGGGTCGTGGGCCTTATCGCAGGTCGCATTAAAGACCAGACCCATCGGCCCACCCTGGCCTTCGCCCCGGCTGAGCCCGGTTCTGAGTTACTCAAAGGCTCTGGGCGGTCTATTGTCGGGGTGCACCTGCGCGACCTGCTGGCCCGCATCGACAGCCTGGCCCCGGGGCTGATGACAGCCTTTGGGGGCCATGCCATGGCTGCGGGGCTGAGCCTGCCGCGCAGTCGGCTTGGGGAGTTCACGCGGCTTCTCGCGCAGGTGGCCGAAGAGGTGATTGATACGGAGTTGCTTGCCCCAGTGCTGCTCACCGACGGCCCGCTGCCTGCCCAAGGTTTTTCACTAGAGACAGCCAGGCTGCTGTCATCCCAGATATGGGGCCAGGGCTTTCCTCCCCCGGTATTCTGCAACCAGTTTCTGGTGCGGCAGCAGCGGCTGCTGAGAGACCGACACCTGCGCCTCGACCTGGTGCTCGCCGATGACCCGCGACAGCGGGTCTCTGCAATCTGGTTTAACGGCCCGCTTGAGTTACCTAACACGGCACGCCTAGCTTTCAGTTTAGGCATCAACGACTACCTGGGAACAGAGTCACTGCAGCTCATGGTGCAGGCGGCAGAAACACTGAACCCGATACACTAGACAGCTTTACGCCTGTGCTGCCATGGAATCTGAACGACTCAACGCCCTTTCCCTTTTAATCGATGACCTGAAATCCCGGTTAGATGCCCTTCGGGGGTATCTTTGACTTTGATACCAAGTCGCGTCGATTAGAAGAGGTCATCGCCCTCACCGAAGACCCCAGCCTCTGGAACGACCCCAAACGGGCGCAGGAGATCGGCCGGGAACGCAAGTCTCTGGAAGATGTCGTGCTCGGTATCTCGGAGCTCAGCCAGTCGATTACCGTTAGCGAAGAACTCTTTGCCATGGCCCGTGAGGAAGACGATGTGTCTACCATAGAGGCAGTGGAGCAAGAGACGCAGGGCATTGCCGAGAAGGTGGCAGCCCTGGAGTTTCGGCGGATGTTCTCAAACCCCGCTGACCCACTCAACTGCTTTCTGGATATCCAGTCGGGGGCAGGCGGCACTGAGGCCTGCGACTGGGCCTCGATGCTGCTGCGTCAGTATCTTCGCTATGCCGAGCGCAAGGGCTTTAAGGCCGAGTTGCTCGAGGAATCGGAAGGCGATGTGGCGGGCATTAAATCGGCCACGATCAAGATCGCTGGCGACTATGCCTTTGGCCACCTGCGCACCGAAACCGGCGTGCACCGACTGGTACGCAAGTCGCCTTTTGACTCTAGCGGAGGGCGCCACACCTCGTTTGCCTCGGTCTTTGTCTATCCCGAAGTCGACGACAGCTTTGAGATTAATATCAATCCTGCCGATGTGCGCGTAGATACCTATCGCGCCTCGGGCGCTGGCGGGCAGCACATTAACAAGACCGACTCTGCGGTGCGACTCACCCATATTCCCACCGGAATTGTGGTGCAGTGTCAGAACGACCGTTCGCAGCACCGTAACCGCGATGAGGCCTGGCAGATGCTGAAGTCACGGTTGTACGAACACGAGATGCGCAAGCGCATGGCCGAGCAGCAGAAGCTCGAAGACAGCAAGACCGATGTCGGCTGGGGCCATCAGATTCGCAGTTATGTACTTGACCAGTCGCGCATCAAAGACCTACGCACCTCGGTAGAGATCTCGAACACCCAGAAGGTGCTCGATGGCGACCTTGACCCCTTTATCGAGGCGAGCCTCAAACAGGGGCTCTAGCCAGAGACACGCCGAAACCAAACGACCAATAACCACCCTGAACAATAGCCCCAGACCAATAGCCACTATGACGGAAGCCCACGATCCCAAAGCCTCTGCTGCAGCCGATCACGCAGCGTCGATCGTCGAAGAGAACCAGATCATCGCCGAACGAAGGGCCAAGCTCGCCGCACTGCGCACCCACGACGCGGTGGCATTTCCCAACCAGATTCGGCCCAGCCATCAGGCGGGGGCACTGCATCAGGCCCACGAGACCCAGACCCGTGAAGAACTCGAGGCGCGGCCCATTGCGGTGTCACTGGCCGGCCGCATTATGCTGAAGCGGGTGCAGGGAAAGGCGAGCTTCTTCACCCTGCAAGACGCGAGCGGCCGCATACAGCTCTATATGAACGATGAGACAATCGGGCCCGAGGCCCACGAGCGTGCCAAGCACTTTGACCTTGGCGACATTATCGCGGCCGAGGGGGTGCTTTTTAAGACCATGAAGGGGGAGCTGTCGGCGCGCTGCCAATCAGCGCAACTGGTAACCAAATCGCTGCGCCCCCTGCCCGATAAGTTTCACGGCCTACACGACACTGAGACTCGGTATCGCCAGCGGTATGTCGACCTGATTGTGAATGCCGAAAGCCGTCACGTTTTTCTCACCCGGTCTAAGGCGCTTGTGGCCTTGCGCCAGTTCATGGCCGAGCATGGGTTCTTAGAAGTTGAAACCCCCATGCTCCACCCTATTCCCGGAGGAGCTGCTGCTAAGCCCTTTGTCACCCATCACAATGCCCTGCACCAGGATATGGTCCTGCGAATTGCGCCCGAACTCTATCTGAAGCGTCTGCTGGTCGGCGGGTTTGACCGGGTCTTTGAAGTGAACCGTAATTTTCGCAACGAAGGATTGAGCCCACGGCACAACCCCGAGTTCACCATGATGGAATTCTATGCGGCCTACACCGACTATCAGTGGATCATGCAGTTCACCGAAGAGGTACTGCGGCAGGTCGCCCGGGCGGCTACGGGGTCGGCTGTGGTGCACTATCAGTCGCGCGCGGTCGACCTAGAGTCGCCTTTCGAACGGCTGACCATCGTGCAGGCCATTGGTCGGTATGCCCCGGAAATCAGCACAGACGACCTCGTGTCGGTCGACAGGCTGCGGGCGATTCTGCAGTCCAAGGGTGCGGCCATCAACAAGCCTCCCCTTGCCAACGCCGGACTAGGCGCGCTGCAGTTAGCCCTGTTTGAAGAGGTGGCAGAGTCGCAGCTCTGGAACCCCACCTTCATCATCGACTACCCCGTCGAGGTCTCGCCGCTGGCCCGGGCCTCTGATACTCGGCCCGAGATTACCGAGCGGTTTGAGCTTTTTATTACCGGCCGCGAGATCGCCAACGGGTTTTCAGAGCTCAACGACCCCGAAGACCAGGCCGCCCGGTTCCACGCGCAGGTGAAGGCCAAAGAGGCCGGCGACGAAGAGGCCATGTACTTCGATGCCGACTATATCCGGGCTCTGGAGTACGGCATGCCCCCTGCGGGCGGCTGCGGCATTGGTATTGATCGGTTGATCATGCTACTGACCGACAGCCCCAGTATCCGCGATGTCATTCTCTTCCCAGCCTTAAGGCGCGAAGACTAGATTACAAATTCCCAACGCAAATTACGAATTACGGGTAGAGTAAAGGACAGGCTTTCGCCTGCCCTCCCTCATCAAACCGTGCATGCGGTTTTCCCGCACACGGCTTTCCGATGTTCTTCACAACGAGGCATGCGCCGATTTCCTTCTTGCTTGGCCTTGGCATAAAGCTTCCTCTGGAGCGTCTTGATCGTCTCTGGGGTGGCTAGCACTATGGCAATCCCTCGATCCTCCACCCTTTCAGTTGCATGAACAAAGCAGGGTCCCTTCCCTCGGCGGGGGTTATGTTGTCCCTCCACCTCAATCAGTACTATGAACCCCTCCGACTTCCAACCAGAGCCAGGCTGCTTTCGTTTCCTTATACAGTCCGGTCGGTGGCCTTCCCCACCCCCCTGGCTGGATCTCCAGCACTGGGCAACAAATCTTCAAGAACATGCCGACCCTGCTACCCCGGTAGTCAATGGCCGCTACTTCACTTATTCCAGCAGTCATCCAACGGCCTTCCCCTCCTGTCAACAGGGTCGGCGCCTCCGCTTTAGTTTACGAGGCTACATCTAGGTTCACTTGCGTTACGGCCTGCTCTCTTGCTGTGTGAAAACTCATGACCCCGCGTTACCGCGACGCCACTTCCTCATGCTACCGGGGCGCACGGACAACTCCCCGGGCGGGACTTCAACCCGCTAGACTTGCTGCTGTTACTGCGAACTGACAGTTTACTAATTACACTTAAGTGTAATTAGTAAACTGTCACCGTAATTCACTACAATTCCGGCCAGTGGCAAGCCACCTCCACCCCTTCAAAGATCGAAACAGGGGGGCTTTCCTTGGTGCAGACCTCGGTGGCATGGGGGCAGCGCGGATGAAAGGCGCAGCCTGACGGAGGCTCTAAGGGGTTGGGAACTTCCCCCTGGATAGGCAGACGATCCCTGTTAGCGCCCGTGGTGCGAGGAATGGCATCCATTAACAGTCGGGTGTACGGATGCCTGGGTGCCGCAAACACCTTCTTCGTGGGCCCCTTCTCCACAATACGTCCAAGGTACATCACCGCCACCTCATCGCTCAGATGCCGAACAATCGCAAGGTTGTGGGATATAAAAAGATAGGTAAGCCCACGGTCACCTTGTAGGTCTTGCATCAGGTTCAACACCTGGGCCTGAACCGAGACATCTAAGGCAGAGGTTGGCTCATCACAAACAAGAAACTCCGGACGGGTTGCCAGAGCCCGAGCAATCGAAATCCGTTGACGCTGGCCACCGGAGAACTGATGCGGATACTTCTGCTGATCTTTTGCCGCGAGCCCCACCGAGGCAAGAAGGCTATCCACCTGAGAAGATAACTCTGTTACTGAGGTGACCAGGCGATGCTCCAGAAGCGGCTCTGCAACAATATCGCCAACCGTCCAGCGCGGATTAAGGCTCGCAAAAGGATCCTGAAAGATCATCTGAAGTCGACGCCGTAAGGCCATAGACTGAGCGGACGCCAAAGCCATATGCAGCGACTCGCCATCAAACCGCACCTCTCCCTGGGTCGGGCGGTCAAGGCCCACGAGCATCCGAGCCATCGTGCTCTTACCACAGCCAGACTCCCCTACAAGGGCGAAAGTCTTCCCCCTGGGAATAGCAAGACTCACCTCTTGCACGGCACGCAGATGGCGGCGCTTGCCGCCCGAGAGCAGGCGCGATAACCAAGGATCGCTGACATCGAAGGTACGCGACAGCCCACGCACTTCCACCAGCGGTGCTAACGCGTTTTCAGGCTCTATCTGCAGCTGAGCCTCTGGCCTCACCGTGATGGGCTGCGGACCCGAAAAAGCGAGCCCTTGACCGGGCACCTCCCTCTCCGTGGCGGGGCCCAGTGCATCAAGGTGCCAGCAGGCTGCCGCTGTCTTTCCCTCTAAGTGTTTCAAGGGCGGCCGGCTGCCACGGCACTGATCATCGGCAAATGCGCATCGAGGATGAAAGCCACAGCCCAGAGGAAGGGCATCCAGACGCGGCATGCTGCCTGGAATATGGGCGAGACGATGGGTCTCTTGATCGATATCGGGTATTGCCGCCATGAGCCCGGATGTGTAAGGATGGCGGGGTACCCGAATCACTTGCGCCACAGGGCCCTCTTCCACCACCCTGCCCGAGTACATCACAGCCACACGGTCACAGGTTTCAGCAATCACGCCCATGTCATGGGTGATGAGAAGCACGGCGGCACCGCGCTCTTTGCAGACACGCTTGAGAAGACCAATAATCTGGGCCTGTATAGAGACATCTAACGCGGTCGTTGGCTCATCTGCCACCACCAGTTGTGGCTGGGCGCAGAGCGCCAGGGCGATCACCACACGCTGACGCATGCCACCAGAAAACTGATGCGGATACTGGTCTATACGCTGCTCGGCTGCGGGAATTCCTGTCTCATTGAGCAAGGCTATTGCCTCTTTGCGGGCCTGGGCAGCGCCAAGACCAAGATGAGTCTGAATGGTCTCGATAAGCTGTTGCCCAACGGTATACAGGGGATTGAGCGCTGTAAGAGGATCTTGAAAGACTGCGCCGATCTCCCTTCCCCGTACCTGGCGCATCTCGGCTTCTGCAAGGCCATCGATGCGGCGGCCTCGCACCCAGACTTCTCCCGAAGTAATACGGCCTGGAGGATCCAGAAGACCGATTACCGCCGAGCCGGTCATCGACTTGCCAGCCCCCGACTCCCCCACGAGGCCGAGAATTTCGCCGGGTTCAACGCTGAGACTCACACCATCCAGCGCACGAAGAATGCCTCTGCGTTGCGGGAACTCCACGATCAGGTCTTTTACCTGTAACACGGGCTGCGACATTGCGATCAGCGCCCAGACCGCAGCCGAGGGTTAAAGGCATCGCGCATCCAGTCACCCAAGAGGTTCACGGCCACTGCAAGCACGATTAAGGCTAAGCCCGGAAAGACAATGATCCACCACTCGCCAGAGAACAGGTAGTCATTACCGATACGAATCAACGTGCCCAGAGAAGGCGAGGTGGGCGGCACCCCCACTCCCAGGAATGACAGAGTAGCCTCGGTGATGATGGCGGTTGCCACATGGATAGTGGCAAGCACCAGTATGGGCCCGACCACATTGGGGAGTACATGGCGAAACATGATCCGATGAGACGCCACCCCAATCACCTGGGCCGCCATCACATACTCTTTACGCGACTCCACAAGGGTAGAGGCGCGCACGGTGCGCGCATACTGAACCCACCCGGGCAGGGTAATTGAAATAACCAGCACTCCAAAGGCCAGAGACTCATGGGCATCAGGAAAGAGTGCACGCCCGACACCTGCGATTAGCAAGGCAATCAGAATCGCCGGAAAGCTCAGCATGACATCGCACAGCCGCATAAAGAAGACATCAAGCCAGCCACCCATATAGCCAGCAAGAAGCCCCATGACCACGCCAATAACCACCGAAAGAAGCACTGAGGCGAAGCCCACGGCAAGCGAGATACGCATGCCATAGAGAATGGCCGAGAGCATATCCCGGCCCTGGTCATCGGTACCGAGCAGATAGGCCGCGCGCCCACCTTCTATCCAGGTTGGCGGCAGGCGGGCATCGGAGAGGTCTAGGGTGGCAAGGTCAAAGGGGTTATGGGGAGCCACCCAGGGTGAAAAAGCCGCCCCAAACACGCAGGCAAATGTGACCAGAAAGGAGACCCATGCCACCGGAGAGGCCAGAAAACTCGCACCGACATCGCTATCACGCCACTGATGAATCCTATGAATCACTGCCTGCCTTTAATGAATAAGCGATCAGCTGCAGTCATGTAGACGAGAGACGAACGCGGAGCCTTGGATCCACCGCAAAGTACAGAAGATCGACCAGCAGGTTAATCAACACAAAAATAAGAGAGATCAGGCAGAGGTAGGCCGCCATTACGGGTATGTCGGCAAAGTTGACTGCCTGAATAAACAAGAGACCCATCCCAGGCCACTGGAACACGGTCTCGGTGATGATCGCAAAGGCAATCAGGCCCCCGAGCTGAAGCCCGGTAATGGTAATCACAGGAACCAGCGTGTTCTTCAGGGCATGACCAAAGTTAATAGCGCGGGCCGAAAGCCCCCGGGCCCGGGCAAACCGAATGTAGTCTGTGCGTAAGACCTCGAGCATCTCGGTGCGCACCAGACGCATGATGAGTGTCAGTTGAAAAATCGCCAGGGTGAGGGCCGGAAGTATTAAGTGCCGAATGCCTGCCCAGGAAAAAAGTCCCGTGGTGAATCCTCCGACACTCACCACCTCCCCCCGTCCAAAGCTTGGAAGCACCCCGAGGCCTACCGAAAAAATAAGGATCAGGAATATGCCAATAAGAAAGGT